>JAANWY010000133.1 GCA_018263655.1 Anaerolineales bacterium
AAATAGACAGACCCGCGACGGGCTGGCCAGCAGTTCTAAATTTGGCTCAAGAAGATGCGCTCAGCTACCCTTGCGAAGGTTTGTGAGCCGGTTTCGCGGCAGAGTCACCATCGGTTATCGCGTGTCATTTCGCTGTGGGGCCACTTCGCAACCTTCGCAAGGGTCAAATTTAGAATTCCTGCACGCCAGCACGGGTAGACAAACTCCCGGCGCCTGGTGTATAATTCATCGCTGAGGAGGTATTCATGGCTTTCACTGTAACGGAATTTCACGATCTCGTTGGCATTCTAGAGGCACACCCAGAGTGGCAGCAAGAACTCCGCCGGCTGGTGCTAACCGGGGAATTGCTGGCCCTGCCAGAAATTGTGCGTGACCTGGCGCAAGCCCAGCAGCGCACTGAACAACGGCTCGACGAACTGGCGCAAGCCCAGCAGCGCACTGAACAACGCCTAGAGCGACTTGAGGAGACGGTACAGGCACTGGCTGAAGCCCAGCAGCGCACCGAGGAAAGGCTCCAGTCGCTGATTGAGTCAGTGCAGATACTGACGCGGCGGGTGGAAGGCCTGACGGACGACGTTGGCACTCTGAAAGAGATCGCATTGGAACAAAAGTATCGGGAGAATGCACCGGCATACTTTGGAGGCCCAACTTTCCGGCGGGTACGAGCACTTCCCACTTACGAGGTGGCCAACCTTCTGGAAGACGCTATCGAACGTGGTGACCTGACCTGGGAGGAGCGGCAAGACATACTGAACGCCGACCTGGTCGTCCGTGGGCAGCCGCCAGACCGCGAGGAAACTCACCTGGTGGTAGAGATTTCGTGGGGCGTTGGGGCCTCGGACGTAACGCGGGCGTCGCGGCGCGCCAAGCAATTGATGAAAGTGGTCAAACACGCCATGCCGGCCGTAGCCGGCAAGTTCATCATCCCAGAGGCCGAGTCAATGGCCGAGCAAATGAAGGTCGCGCAGGCTACCGACGGGCGCATCATCTGGCCGGACTCGCCTACAGATTCTTGAGACGAGGGATCGCTTCCCGGCGGGCAATTCTCAGCAGAATCCAGCCCTCGATAGCCTCCCTCAAATTCTGCTCGCATTCCTCCAGCGTGTCGCCATAACCAGAGACATCGGGCAGTTCGGGTACCTCGCCGTGATAGAAAACCTCGCCTTTGCGAAACTCGTGCGAGTCGTACTTCGCGCGGGGCATGAAGGGCTCGGCGCGTCGCTCCACGGTGGCCTGATGTCTGTCGCGATCCAGGAATACCACCCATTCGCGCGGCTGCGTCAGCCTGACAACGTCGAGTAGGCCAAGCGTCATCAACAGCATGCCGGCCACGCGCCGCGTCCCCTCGGTGCCGTCGATCTTCAGGCCACCGCCGTAGCGCTCGAACTTGGCCCGACCGCACCAAGAGATGTACTCAGCAAAGCTAATCGGCACGGGTTGCAGGTCAACACGCGGCGCGAAGGGGATCGAGTCCCACGTGATGCCCTCGTCGTGTTCCCCGATCTTTGGCATATCGTCCGGATGTCCTCCAACCGGCACAAACGGTCGCCACCGGTCTTTCCAGTCGTGCTCATCCATGGTCCACAGTTGCAAGATGGACAGCGAGAGATCGGGGATAGCACCTGATTCGTAGATGCTGTCTTCGATGCTGTCTTCTTGCGTGTCAACGATCTCTTTCAGTTCCTGTGGACCGATGACCAGCGGCGCATAGCGGCCATCGGACTGCAGACGGTAAAAGGTGATTTTGAGCTCCTCCGGCTCAACCAACCAATATTCGGGGACACCCCCTTGCTCGTAGAGCCGGCGCTTCAGGACGCGGTCCTGATCCTCGCTGCCCTCCAGGGCGATCTCAACCGCGATGGCCGGCGGCCCATCCAGGTACCGGTCACGCAGATTGGCCAAACGATCCCGATCGATGAAAATCGCGTCCGGCGTAGGACCGTCCTCACCCAGGCGGATCACGAAATCGGGTCCAAATGACCGGCCCAAGCGGGTCGCCTCAGCGAAGTGATACAATCCCCAACGAAGAACATTCTGTATCCGCCAGTGTTTGGCTGAGCCACGCGGGCCCGCCGGCGTCACATCCGGTTCATAGTCGAAACTGTCGGCCCACTCGAGCCACTCGGCTGGCGTCTCTGGTCTGGGGAGTGGGCTGTGCGCTTCCCGCAGAGCTTTCCACCACAACTCAGTTGAGGCCATTGGCAAGACGAAGGCCGGGCCGTAGTCCACCAGTATTTCACGCATGATGCGCCGGCTGCCGGCCAAGGTGCTGATGATGAGCTTGCCATCGATCAGTTCCAGCTTGCTCTCGGGCATCTCGGCCCACCAGCGTTCGAACCGCTCGTCCCTGGTATTTGTACTCATCTCAAGCAGCTTCGTACGTAGGCGGAGAGCTCAGGATATCCAGCTTCCGCAAGCGAGACCGAACAGGAGCCATCTCCCTAACTTCGATGTACACGACAGAACGACAGACCGCTCAGGAACATCGTCGGTCTCGCGAGCACGTTGTGCGAACCCGATGGCCTGCTGATTGTAGTGAGGGTCTTGCCGGTCCAACAACACGATCTGAGCTCCTTCAGGGATATGCTCGGCAAATTCGGGATATTCAACTAAGTATCGTGTGAATTCCATGAACAATTCGTTGAACTTGGCTCGATAGAACTCAGTCATCATTCCATCTCCCTCTCAGGTAGATCAAGAATTCTGTCTCACCCACCGATCGCCGCCCTTCAAGGAGCACTAGGACCTGTTGACATTTGCCGATTTCGACGCTTCGATACGCCCTTGCAGGGCACTCAGCATGCGAAATCGGGCCAAAAACGCATCCTGAGCGACGTCCCGAGCTTGTCGAGGGGTAGGCGATAGCCGTATCGAAGGGTCGTTTTTGGCCAAATGTCAACAGAACCTAGCCAAGTACATCGTCGACGGCCACCTTCAAGTCAGGAAATACCTGAGGGGCAAGAGAATCACTGCGCCACAGCCGGCGTATCTTCCGATAGCCGTGCGCAGAAGGATCTGAATAGGCTTCTATCACCTCGCCGGCCAGGTCCACCAGCCAGGCTTCCGCGATGCCGGCGCGACCGTAGGCCGGTATTTTTCTGTCTCGATCGTACTCTACAGAACTCTCGGCGACTTCCACCACTAGTAAGACATCTTCCGGCTTGGGGTGAGACTCAGCGTAGAAATCAGGGTGCGGGCGAAGTAGAGCGGCATCGGGCTCCGGTTCCGAATGCTCGCTTATCTGAATGGGGTCTTGTACACTAACCAATGCACGATTCCCAACTCGGTCAGAGAAGAAATGATTCAAGCGCTTAACACAGGCCGCATGTGGACTACCAATCGGTGTCATTCCAACGATCTCCCCCTCTAATAGCTCGACACGGTCGTCCTCGGTCAGCACGCCGGCTTCGATCATCTGGTGATACTCGTCAACCGTAAAAGTTCGCCGCAGAACTTGAACAGCCATCATGCCCTCCTCTCATCCCTCGCTCAGACTCAGCACCGCCATGAAGGCTTCCTGTGGAATATCCACGCTCCCGAGGCGCTTCATGCGCTTCTTGCCGGCCCGCTGCCTCTCCAGCAACTTCCGCTTGCGCGTCACGTCGCCGCCGTAGCACTTGGAGAGGACATCCTTGCGCAACGCCCTCACCGTCTCGCGAGCGATGACGCGCTTGCCAATCGCGGCCTGAATCGGGACCGGGAACAACTGCCGCGGGACGACCTCCTTCAACTTTTTGGTCAGAGCAGCCCCCTTCTCGTATGCCTTGTCGTTGTGCACGATGAGCGACAGCGCATCCACCGGCTCCTGGTTGACCAGGATATTCAGCTTCACCAGATCACTGGACCGATAGTCAGCATACTGATAGTCGAGCGAGGCGTAACCGCGTGTCTTGGACTTCAACTGATCGTAGAAATCCATGATCAACTCAGCGAGCGGCATGTCGTACGACAGCATGACGCGCGTCTGATCCAGATACTCCATGGTGTTGAACTCGCCGCGCCGCTCTGTCACCAGCTCCATGATGGGACCGAGGTAGGTCTCAGGCGTCCAGATTTGGATGTGCATCCACGGCTCGCTGATCTCCTCGATCTCGTTAGGATCGGGGAGATCGGACGGATTGTCGACATCGACGACCTCGCTCGTCTTGGTCAGGACATGGTACTCAACGCTGGGCGCCGTGGCGAGTAAGCTGAGATCGTACTCGCGCTCGAGTCGCTCCTGGATGATCTCCATGTGGAAGAGGCCCAGGAAACCGCACCGGAAGCCGTACCCCAGCGCCCCGGAACTCTCCGGCTCATAAATCAGCGATGCATCGTTGAGGCGCAGCTTCTCCAGCGCGTCCCGAAGGTCGCCATACTCGTCGTTGTCGACCGGATAGATGCCGGCAAACACCATCGGCTTGGCCGGCCGGTACCCGGACAATGACTCCTGAGCCGGACGCTCGGCGATGGTGAGCGTGTCACCCACCGCGACATCGCGCACGTTCTTGAGACCCGTCGCCACGTAGCCCACATTGCCGGCCCCCAAGCGCTCCACCGGCTTCATGTCAGGCCCGAAGATGCCCAACTCCAGGGGCTCAAGACGCTTCCGTTCAGCCATGAGCATCAGATCGCGCTGAATATCGACGACACCATCCACGATCCGGATATAGGCCACCACGCCCTTGTATTGATCGTAGTGGGAATCGAAGATCAAGGCCCGCAGCGGCGCTTCCAGATCGCCGGCCGGCGGCGGTACACGCTGCGCAACAGCCTCCAACACTTCAGCAGTGTTGACCCCCTCCTTCGCAGACACTCGCAGCACGTCCTCGGCCGGCACCCCAAGCAAATCCTCAATCTCTTGGGTCACCTCGTCGGGCCGCGCCGCCGCCAGATCGATCTTGTTGACCACCGGTATGATCTCTAAATCATGTTCGAGCGCGAGGTACAGATTGGCCAGCGTCTGAGCTTCGATGCCTTGAGCAGCATCAACCACCAGCACCACCCCTTCACACGCGGCCAGCGATCGGCTCACCTCGTAGCTGAAGTCAACGTGCCCTGGTGTGTCGATCAGGTTTAGATCATAGACCTCACCGTCAGCAGCCGTGTACGTCATGCGCACAGCAGATGCCTTGATGGTCACGCCCTTCTCCCGTTCCAAATCCATCTGGTCCAGAGCCTGATCCATCATCTCCCGCTCGCTGATGGTGTTGGTTTGTTCCAACAATCGGTCAGCCAGCGTCGACTTGCCGTGGTCAATATGCGCGATGATGCAGAAATTGCGAATGTGGTCCTGTAACATACTTTCTCACTCTACAGCCAGGCACAGAGTCCGTATTGCGTACTGCGCAATCTGTCTCACATGTGAGCGTTGCCTCTGCGCCACCAGCCCTAATCTCACTGGCATAAGTATATCACGTCTCGAGCACAGGGCGAAGGAGTACAGAGGTGCATCGAGATAGTTTAAGACAAGCGTTACGTGAGTGCGAGGCGACGAAATCACGCCCTCGAACCCTTCGGCAAGCTCAGGACGTCGCAAGTTCGAGCGTCCTGGACGCTGCAACTTGTTGCAGGCAATAGGCCATCATGTGGCAGAACGTCCGCCTACGCACCTTGTCTTAAAGTGTCTGGAGGTGCATCCCACAGCTGTTAATGACGCAATCATCATCTGCACCCCCATACCATCATGAGTCGCCATCTTGAACCCTTCGACCTTCACCCC
>JAANWY010000134.1 GCA_018263655.1 Anaerolineales bacterium
GTCGTTGATGCTGCGGTTGATCTCCGTCATGAAGTGATCCAGGTAGGGTTGGACGATGCGTTTGACGAGCAGCATCTTGCCGTGCCAGATGAGCCGGCGCAGCGGGTTGCGTGGCTTTGGCAACTGAGGCTCGTAGCTGATGGGCGCAATGGTCGATGGCGCATGAACCTCGGTTGCCTGATTTCGCAAATTGGCCAGAGCGTCCAGAATGTCCTCGCACATCGGGTGACGTTGTGTCGGATTCTCGCCCGACTCGGGCTCAGCGAAGCCGGCAAACTCCAAGAAAAAGCACAGCAAACGCGGATGGTAGAACGTCACGTGCCCGAAGTGAATGTAGAACATCTCCAGGTGCGAGTACAATCCGCGCACGTTGGGTGTCGTCAGCACGATGATGCCGCCCGGCTTCAGCGCACGATATGAGCACTGCACCAGCTCAATCACGGTTTCGTGTGGTAGATGCTCGACGAGATGGGCGGCGAAAATGCCATCGACGCTCTCGGCCTTAGCCTCCGCCAGATAGGTGAGGGCGTCCTGATGCACGACGTTCAGGTCGCGCTCCCACGCCGACTCGCAGCACTTCCGGTCGAAGTCCACGCCCACAGCGTCGATGCCGTGTTCCGCCAGCAGTTCCACGAAGTTGCCCTCGCCGCATCCGAGATCTAGTACGATTTCGCAGTCCTCGAAGAAGGGCAAGTAGAAGCGCTGAAAAGCTTTCTGATCTTCGGGGATGACGGGCAACCAGCGCAGAAAGGCGTAGTCCAGCCCCTCCAGGGAATTGGGATTTCGGGATTGGGATTTCGGGATTGGGATTTCAGACTCCATTGCTACTCTGCCGTTTACTCGTAGGATGCTCAGGTTTGGACTGTGGGGTGGACAAATCCGCAATCCGCAATCCGCAATCCGAAATGTTACTCTGGTGTTCCCAGCGGCTCGGAATGTAGAACGCGCCGAACTCTTCCCCGATGTCGCCGCGCTGCACTCGAAATGTGTACATCCGATGGTGGTGATCGTACGGGTGGGCGCACGCGTGGTCGTAGCAGGTGGCCGAGAATTGGTAGGTGCCGGCCAGGAGTGGCAGTGACTCAATGGCGTAGTGGACCTCGCCCTCCCCTTCGATGTCGTCGATGGGGTAGCCGGCCAGCTTGGTGTTCGGTCCGTTCACGTGCAACCCATCGCTGCGATGGATGGCCACGCCGAAGGCCGGGTTTTCGATGCGTTTGTGGGCCCGATAGTGGATGCAGGCCGTCATTGATTCGCCGATGCGGAAGACGTGGCGCTCGTTGCCGGCGGCATTCTGGAACCGCACGTCGACAATCTCTACCTCGCCCGAGCCCCAACGTTGGGCGACGGTCTCCTGACCGAGCCCTTCACCATGCTGTATCGCCAAACGCTCCTCTTCTTTCGCCGTCACACTGTCGCGGTACAGATCAATCACTTGCTCCGTCGGTCCCAGGTGCTGCATTTCGCCGTTCTCCAGCCACAGCGCTCGGTCACACAAGTCGCGCACCGAGTCCAGCGTGTGGGAAACGAAGACGATGGTGATGTCGTGGCTGCGCAGCTCGTCGATCTTGTCCAGACACTTCATCTGGAAGGATTCATCGCCGACGGCCAGAATTTCGTCGATGAGGAGAACGTCAGGCTCGACGTGGATGGCGACGGCAAACCCCAGGCGCATGGCCATGCCCGACGAGTAGTGCTTGACGGGCATGTCGATGAAGCGTTCCATCTCGGAGAAGCGGACGATGTCGGCGTAGTGTTCGTTCATCTCGCGGCGGCTCAGGCCGAGGATCGATCCGTTGAGGTAGATGTTCTCGCGGCCCGTGAGATCGGGGTGGAAGCCGGCGCCCAATTCTAGCAGTGCTGAGAGCCGGCCGTTGACCTCGATGTCGCCCGCTGTCGGTTCCAGAATCCGGCTGACGAGCTTCAGCAGCGTGCTCTTCCCCGAACCGTTTGGTCCGATGAGGCCGAGAGCTTCGCCTCGTGCTACCGTGAAGCTGACGTCACGGACGGCCCACAACTCTTCGTGCCGACCAGTATCGCGGAACAGACCAACGATGACTTCCTGGAAGGACCTGGGACGCTCGTGGTGGACCACGAATTTCTTAGAGACGTTCTCGAAACGGATGGCTGGCTGTGTCATCTCACTGCTCATTGGAAGTATTCGATAAAAGTGATCGAGGTATGGGAAATGACGAGAGGATTACTAGACATCGGTTGATAACCGTCGCACATTCTGGCAAGGCGGTGAAGCCTAGCTCCCACTCTTCCGCATACCCTGGCTCCCCGACTCAGACGGCGGGTGCCAACCAGCCTCGATCCACAGCCGGCGAGCATTGACCAAGGGAGCACGATTGAGCTTCAGGGCGTTGACCGTCGCCCGACCTGTCGGTGTAAGGCCGACGATGAGCAGGCCATCTGCCTGCCAGACAAAGTGCTTGGGCCAGTCCTGGGTGCGCGGGTGAAAGAGACGAGCCATTACGTCTGTTTCTGGATCCAGGGCAGCAATTCGGTCATGCTTGATCAGATTGCAACTCCAACAAGCCAGGCACAGGTTGTCTGGCTTGGTCGCGCCGCCTAATGACTCGGGTATGATGTGATCGATCGTGAACTGGGCGCCTACAATGTCCTCAGGCGTCAGGCAATAGCTGCAGCGATGGCGCGACCTTTCAGCTACAACCTGGCGCAGTGCAGGCGGGATGTGTGTCCGGCTCATGAGGCGGACGTTGGGTGGTGCAGGTTCGAGACGTCATAGCCACGGTCTTTGAGCAGAACAGCCGCCTGGGCGCGCACCAGCATGGTGCGGTCGTAGCGATGCAGCAGGCGTTCGGCCTCTTGTTGCTCCTGCTCCGTCAAGCCCTCGCGCTGCCGCTTCAGCAGCAAGGCCTGCATCCTCTCAGACTCGGGTGGCGTCAATGTGGTGCGTGCCGCTTGCCAGAGTTCATCATCGGTTAAGAAGGCAAGCTGTGCCATCTCGTCGGCAATGTCGGCTGGCAGATCATCCAGGGTAGGCAATGCGGCCGCCACAACAGCCACCAGCTCATCTTCGACCGAACGGCGCATCCGACGGGCGCGCTGTTCGATCTGTTGGTAGAGCACATCGGGCAAACGAACTGTCACTGTTTGCAGGGTCATCCTGACCTCGTTTCCAGCCTGCCACGGACTAACTGACACTTCGACAGGCTCAGCACATGTTTTGGACCTTCGGAATATGGTAACCCGTACCGGGTCTTGTTCCCCGGTGGAGTTAGCCTTATTATAGCACGCACCTCGCTGATAGGGCAAGAATGGGCGCCAGGAGTCAGTAATTCTCATTATGGCTCAAATCTGCTCGGTGATGGGCGAAGGTCTCCTGACCGATCCCTCTGCGCCTCGGTCAGGAGAGGAATCACGCCCTCGAACAAGTTCGAGCGTCCTGGACGCTACAACTTGTTGCAGGCAACAAGCCATCATGTAGCTGAACGTCTGCCTACGCACGTTATCCTAAAGTGTCTGGACGAAGTGGGCCGGCGAATGGCGTGACATCTCGGGTTCGCGCGGTGATGCAGCGAGCTGCTTGGTGCGGATCGATTTACCAAATCGATCTACAACGCGGCTCTTGGGTATGTTTGCGGAGGGCAGGGGCGGCGCGGGTCGGAGAGTTGGTTGGTCCTACTCTTGAAGTGTCAGTCCGACCTGCGTCGCCCCTGCGAGGGAGGTGGCTAGTTGGCGGTCCAGGCGTCAACTTCGTAGCCACTGGCGCCAAGGTAGGCCTGCATGTAGACGGCCAACATGCGGCCCCAGTGGTAGCCGGCGTTGCTGGAGACGTAGGGCGCCGTCTTGCACACCGCCCAGTGCGGATTGGGTGGGGTGGTCGCGTACTCGTCCAGAATCCGGTCCAGCCGGCCCTCCCACACGCCGTACGAACTCTCGTCACCCCGGTGATGTGCGCTACGACGGACGGGCCAGCCGGCCAAGAGTAGGTCCAGCCCCGCCGGATGCCCGATCTCGGAGATGTACAACTCGGGGCCGCCGGCCCGTCCGTCGTAGCGCACATACTGCTTGCCGGCTTCGCCCTGACCGCACGGCATTGTCCAGGCGGGGAAGTTGTCCAGGTTGAAGCCGATGCCGTGCCCCGGAGTGAAGTCGATTAGGAATGTGCCATCGGCGGCGCGCATGCTCTCTCCGGCGCTGCGCAAGAGGACGTCCCACTGCTCGTCGTTCGGCGCCAACTCAGTCCAGGGACGTTGCTCGCCGAGATCTGAGGCCAAGAGACCGGTGTGGATAAAGCCCCAGGTCCAGCCTGCGTAAGGGATCGATGGCATATCGGACGCGTGGTTTTCGATCCAGTACTCGCGCTGTCCATAGGCGCCGCCGGAGGATTCGGCGTTGAGGGTGCGGATGGTGCCGCCGTGGATGGGATCGGGGCGGTTGTACGACACGGCGTAGTCCACGTAGTGGCGGGCAGCGTCGTAGATCTGGCCGGCGTCGGACATCCGGTCGCCCAAGATTCGCGTAGCCAGCGTGATGCCGGCACCCATCCAGGACACTTCCTCGGCATTCGTGTTGCCTTTATCAGCGTCCCAGTGGAAGGTCCACGGCTTCTCTGACACGACCTGATGCCCCTCCAGGGAAAAGGCCTCTGTCTCGGGCGCGGACTGCGTGGTGAACGGCGTGCCCGGGTTCGGGTGCTCGCCCGTCTCCCAGAACTCGGCGTACCAGGCGCGCGTGATGCCCGATAGCAGTTCTTCGACCCGAGCTTGTTGCTCTGTTGTAAGGAGACCTTGTTTGTACAGCAGATCGGCAAAAATAGACGTGTTCACGGCGCGCAGCGGATTCTGCCAGATGGCGGCCAGCGTGTCGCGGTGGCTCTCGCCTGACGGACTGTCTGCGGGGCCGTAGACGAATGTCGCCAGGTGATCGAGCTGCACGTCCAAGTAGTGCTGTGCCCAAACGGCGTGCTCTGCAAACTCGTCGTTGGCCTTCGTCGGATCCCGCCAGGCACTGGTGGCGTGGTACAGGCCGAGGTAGCCGGCCACCCACTCGTAGCAGGCCCGGCGGTGCGCCCCCTCGCCGAACAGTTCTGGCAGGTCCGGGAAGTCGTGGCAGGCCGCCTCGACGTTGGCCCGAGCGTTTGCGGCTGACGGTCCGCCGGCCTCGTCAGCGTAGCCGGGGTAGATGTCGGACGGCGGATAGACCTCCAGAAAGCGCTCGACGGCCTGCCAGACGCGCCGCGCAATCTCGTGGTTGGGATACAGCGCCGGCGTGACCGGTGGCGTGAACGCCATGCGATAGATGTCGAGATCGCCGTCGCGGTCCGAGGCGAACAGGATGTGGCGTCGGACCGCGTTCCGGTCTGGGCGCCGGACGGCGAGGAGATCGTCTTTCGCTCGGAATGGCAAGGCAACTCCGACATCTACGCCATGGATGCCGAAGGCCGCGAGCTGCGCCGGCTGACGAACGACCCCGCGGCCGACGCCTGGCCCCGCATCTCGCCCGACGGCCAGTGGATTCTGTTCCAGTCGGATCGCGCCGGCAACAACGACATCTACCTCATGGACCGCGACGGTGGCCGCGTCACGCCAGTCGTCACGGATCCGGCCGAAGATCTGACGCCGGCTTGGTCGCCCGACAGCGAAGCTGTGTCTCCTCCGGAGACCCGGACACCACCCGCCATCTGCTGCATCATGTTGGGCGACGGCGATCTCGACATCTATCGC
>JAANWY010000135.1 GCA_018263655.1 Anaerolineales bacterium
TCGCTTGATGGCACTCGGACGCCCCAACTTGTTGGGGGCCTTACCTCGAACAAGTACGAGCGTCCGCCTTCTGTGTCTCTACCCTCGCTTGACGACACTCGGACGCCCCAACTTGTTGGGGGCCTTACCTCGAACAAGTACGAGCGTCCGCCTTCTGTGTCTCTACCCTCGCTTGACGACACTCGGACGCCCCAACTTGTTGGGGGCCTTACCTCGAACAAGTACGAGCGTCCGTGCTGGATGAGTAAAGCTTGGTCATCCATGCTCACTGCAATGCTGTATGTTTATAGACCTTGAGCGTGGTCCGAGCAGTACGTTGCCAACTGAAGCCGGCGGCCCGCTCCAAACCCGCCTCACGCATGGCGTGGCGGCGGTCCTCGTCGCGCAGCACCGCCGCCATTGCTTGAGCCAGGCCATCAGCATCATCGGGGGCGACGGTGAGGCCGGCGTCCCCCACCACCTCCGGCAAACTGGAAACGCTCGACGTCACCACCGGCGTGCCACAGGCCATCGCTTCCAGCACCGGCAGCCCGAAGCCTTCGTACGTCGATGGAAAGACCAAGAGGTCCGCGCCGCTGTACACAGCCGGCTTGTCCGCTTCGTCGACCCACCCCGAGAATACGACGGTGTCTGTGATGTCCACCTCGGCAGCCACACGCTGCGGATCGGGTGCGAAATCCGTGTCGGCTGATGGGAGACGTCCCGCAATCACCAGGCGGAGGCCGGCGGGCAGATGTTCCTGCTCTTGCAACTGGGCGAAAGCCTTCAGCAAGCTGGGAACATTCTTGCGCCGATCGAACCCGCCCAGGTACAGCACGTATCGGTCCGGGAGTCCGTAGCGTGATCGCACACGCTTGATGGCTTTGTGGGAAGCCGGCCGAAACTGCGGACCGGCGGCGAGTGGAATGACGTGCACGCGCTCCGGCTTCACCTCCAGATGGGCGACGATGTCGCGCTTCGAACACGCTGAGTCGGCGATGATGGCGTCTGCGCGGCGCGCGCCGGCGGCTACGAGCCGGGTGTAGGTGCGGACCAGCACCGAGCCCCGATATGCCGGCAGCACCATCGGGATCAAATCGTGCACCGTGACCACTGTCGGCGTGGTAGGCCGGGCCGGCGAGGCGAAATACGGAACGTGGGCGACATCGACCGGGTGTCGGGCGCATGCTTGGGGGAACGTTACCTGCTCGAACCATACTTTTGCAATGTTCGCGAGCGGTCCCCGTTTGGCGCCTGATCGAGGCGCGACGGAGCACACGGTGAGTGGGGGGGCGAGATCCGTCAGGGCCGGCAGCAAGTGGCGCACATACTGACCACTCCCAGTCGCTGGCCGATCCCAAAACCAGGTGTTGACAGCGACGATCACTGCTCACATACTCCCACGTCAGCTCTGGGGTGCGCCGCTCTCAGCTGCGCTGTCAGCCCCCCAGCGCCTCCCAGACCGGGCGAGAATACCCTTCTGGATGTTGCCGGCGCCACTCCCACGCGCTCCCGATGATGTCGTCGAGGTCTGGATGCTGAGGATTCCAACCGAGCTCTTGCTGGATGCGTTCGGAGCTGGCGACGAGTACGGCGGGGTCGCCGGGCCGGCGCCCTGCTTCGGCCACTGGGATGGATCGGCCCGTCACACGTCGGGCAGCCTCCAGCACCTCGCGATTCGTGAATCCGCGACCGTTGCCCAGGTTATAGATGCGCTGTGCGCCAGGCTCAAGGGCGTGCAAGGCCAGGAGATGGGCCGAGGCCAGGTCAAGCACGTGAATGTAGTCGCGGATGCAGGTCCCGTCCCGTGTCGGATAGTCGGTCCCGTAGAGCTCTAGGTGGTCGCGTTGACCGGCCGCCACCTGTAGGGTGATGGGAATCAGGTGCGTTTCGGGCTGGTGATCCTCGCCCAGGGGCGGGGCCGCGCCGGCGGCGTTGAAGTAGCGCAGGGCCGTGTAGCCCAGGCCGTGAATCTGGTTGAACCAGGTCAGCATCCGCTCGACCATCAGTTTCGATGCACCGTAGACGCTGACGGGCCGGAGCGAGTGGTCTTCGTCGATGGGTGTGTATTCCGGATCACCGTACACGGCCGCTGTCGACGAGAACACGAAGCGCTCGACGTCATACTCGAGCATGGTCGTCAGCAGCGTCAGCGCGTTGGCTGTGTTGTTCTCGAAGTAGATTTCGGGTTTCTGCATCGACTCGCCGGCCTCGATGAAGGCGGCGAAGTGCATCACGGTCTCAAAGGCATCTTTGCCGAACACCCGATCGAGCATGGCCTTGTCGCCGATATCGCCGTGGACAAATTCGGCGTTCGGATGAAGGGCCTCGCGATGTCCACGCGCCAGGTTGTCGCAGACGGTGACCTCGTGGCCCGCACCGACCAACTCCGCTGTTACGGCGCTGCCGATGAAGCCGGCGCCTCCAGTCACGAGCACTTGCATGGGGCCATTATCCTCTCTCGCCTTGTGAGGCGAAGAACTCAATCGTTCGCGCCAGGCCTTCCTCGAACGGTGTCGCCGGCCCCCATTGCAGGTCCCGCACGGCCCGGGCCGGATCGAGCACGCTGTGCCGGATGTCGCCGGGTCGAGGTGGCGCGTGGCGCGTATCTTGCTGAAGGCCGACCAGCTCTCGGAGGCGATCAAATAGCACGTTGATGCTCACAGCGTCTCCAGTGCCCACGTTGTAGATCGCGTTATCGCCGTGATGCAAAGCCTGGAGGTTGGCCCTTGCCACGTCACCCACAAATACAAAATCCCGTGTCTGATCCCCGTCGTCGTAGATGGTCACTGGCTGATCGTCAAGCATCAGCTCGACGAAAACTGTGATGACGCCGGCCTCGCCGTATGGGTCCTGGCGTGGACCGTAGACGTTGGCGTAGCGCAGCGCGGTGAAGTCCAACCCATACAGTCGACGGTACAGAGCGAGATAATGTTCCCCCGCCCATTTTCCCTGGCCGTAGGGTGAGAGGGGGACGATCGGGTGGTCTTCTCGAATGGGTAGTTCGTCGGGGTCGCCGTACACAGCACAGCTAGAGGCGAAGATGACCTTGCGGACATCATGCCGGCGGGCTTGCTCCAGCACGTTCACCAGGCCGGCCACATTTACTGAAGTATCATACACGGGATCAGCCAGCGAGTTAGGCACGCTCACCTGAGCTGCCTGGTGGTTGACGACGTCCGGCTGCTCGATTTCGAAAGCACGGGCTAGTTCCGGATCGCGGACGTCGATCTCGTAGAAGGCGGCTTCATCCGGCACATAGTCGCGCTTGCCCGACGTCAGGTTGTCCACCACAGTCACGCTGTGGCCGGCGTCCAGGTAGGTCTCAACGATGTGGGAGCCGATGAAGCCGGCTCCGCCGGTGACAAGAATTCTCACAGCTACTCGAACACGAACACGAAGATCAGGTCGTTTACGTTGGTGTTGGTTGGCCCGGTGATGATGAGGTCTCCAAGTTGGTCGAAGAAGTGATACGAATCGCTGCGGTGCAGATAGTCTCGGGGGTCAAGGTCCTCAGCGCGCGCTCTCGCCACAGTGGAGTCGGTCACGACACCGCCGGCTGCGTCCGTCGGGCCATCGGTGCCGTCAGTCGCCAGGGACGCGATCAACGCATTGTCCAGGCCCTCGATGGCAATGCCGGCCGCGAGCGCGAGTTCCATGTTGCGCCCCCCCTTGCCGGTCCCTTGCAGCGTCACTGTGGTCTCTCCCCCGGCGATGACGCACGCCGGCCGCGGCGCCGGGCGACCGTAGTGTGCAATTTCTTTCGCGATGCCGGCGAACACCTGGGCTACTTCGCGCGCTTCGCCTTCGACATACGTGGACAAGAGCAACGTGTGGTACCCCAGTGCCTGGGCTTGCTCGGCCGCAGCTTGGGCGGCTATGGCGTTATCACTGATGATGACGTTGGTCACCTGGTCGAAGATGGGATCGCCGGGCTTGGGTGTCTCGTCGATCTCGCCCTGCCGGCCGGCATCCAAGTGCTGGCGGATCGAGGAGGGCACCTTGGCCCACAGATTGTAGCGGTTCAGCACATCCCACGCCGTCTGGTACGTGGATGCATCCGGGGCCGTGGGGCCAGACGCGATGACGTCGAGCGGACTGCCCACGACGTCCGACAAGATCAGCGTCAGTACCTCGGCTGGCGCGGCCATCCGCGCCAACTGGCCACCTTTGACACCGGATAGATGCTTGCGGACCGCGTTGATCTCATTGATGGTGGCCCCCGAGGCCAGAAGTTGGCCGGTGAGAGCCTGCAAATTGTGCAACTGAATGCCTTCGACGGGCATGACCATCAGGGCCGAGCCACCACCCGAGATGAGCGCAATCACCAGGTCGCGCTCCGTCGTGTCCTTGAGGAGGTCGGCGATGCGGCGCGTGCCGGCTAGTCCGGCCGGGTCTGGGAGTGGGTGGCCGCCTTCGTGAATGGCGATCTTCCGGGTGGGCGCTGTGTAACCGTGTTTGACGACAGCCACACCGCGCGCGAGGTGGTCCTGTAGGATGTTTTCGATGGTTTGGGCCATGGCGGCGCCGGCTTTTCCGCCACCGACAACGTAGATGTTTTCGTATGCGTTCAAGTTGTACGTGTGGCTATTCACACGTAAGCTTGCGCCATCGCGTGTTATGTGCCGGCGTATAGCTTCCGTCGGGTCCACGGCTTCCAGAGCCGCCTTCATGATGGCCAACACGTGATCGAGTTCGGCTTGCGCCAGCCCCTCGACAGTTGTCGGCGATCGAAACTCAACCATCCCGTTTCTCCTCACACTTTTAGCAGAAGGCCACACCGATGCTGCCTAGTTTGTCAATGACTCGATCCGCGACTTCTTCAATCGAAATATCATCCGTGGAGACAACCGTGTCTGCCAGGGAGTCGTAGAGGGGCTGTCGCTTCTGTTTAAGTTCGATAATCTGTTGCAGTGGGTCGTCGCCGGCCAGCAGGGGGCGGATCGGTACCTCGCTGGTTGTGTCCTCGGCCTGCATGCGGTGTAGAATCGTCTCCGGTTCGGCCTCCAAGAGCACGATCCAGCCGCGCTCAGCCATCCTCTCCCGATTCGTCTTGTAGGTGATGACTCCTCCCCCCGTCGCAATCACAGCTTGGTCTCGCGCAAGCGCTTCTTCCAACGCCAGTCGCTCTAATTCGCGGAAGTGCAGCTCACCGTCTTCCTCGAAGATCTCCGGAATCGACTTGCGCGCCATGCCGGCGATCCAGGCGTCGGTGTCGATGAAGGCCCGGCCGAGCCGCTGGGCCAGGATCCAGCCGGCGCGCGATTTGCCAGTCGTACTGAATCCGATGAGTATGATATTCGATTTTTTGCTTTGATTTTCATTCATCGTTGTTCAACGGTGAATCACGAATCTCCAAGGTGCCGTCAACGCTGCCTCATCGCCGCGCACGCCAATTCGGGGCGTCCTCTTAACTTGGCCGGCGTTGATTGGATCACCTGGCTCGAGGAAAAGCTCATCTCCGGCCACGAGATCCGTCCCATTCAGTGAGCGGTCGATGGTTAGAGCCTGACACAGTTTGCCAGGCCCATCGGTTAGCTCCGAGTCTGGACGGTTAGGACGATACAGGCGCATAACGTCGATGCCCTCGTCAGGCCGGAGACCGCGGATTAGGACGGCTGCTGGAAATCCTTCATATTCGGTCACGACGTTCAGGCAGTGGTGCATTCCGTAGATCAGGTAGACGTAAGCATAGCCTGGCGGCCCGTACATGACCTCGTTGCGCGGCGTCCGTCCGATGGAGGCGTGGCTGGCTTGATCATCTTCGCCAACGTAAGCTTCCGTTTCGACGATCGTGCCACTGACGCGTTGTTCATCGAGGATGCGGACTAGCCGGCAACCGAGCAAGTCGCGCGCCACTTCCAGCGTCGCGCGGGTGAAGAAGTCGCGATTTCGGCGTTGTTCGTTTGGCAAGTCTCCCTCACTGAAAGATGGATACCTTCATGAATTGTACCATAAACAGTGGCGAAACTCAATCGATTTTGTGACTACTCAGGTTACCACCCGCGCAGTAGAGAAATGCGGAAAAATGGGGTCCGTGGGGGGCGGCCGCCCCCC
>JAANWY010000136.1 GCA_018263655.1 Anaerolineales bacterium
CCTGAGCTAACTGGTGAAGGATTTCTGCCGAATACCACTACTCAGGTACGAAGTGCCTGAGTACCTTGACAATGTCACATTAGACAAATGTTCTATACCAACACCGCTGTGGCCGGTCTCCTGACCGCGCCACCCGCCGTGGCACGGTCAGGAGACCGGCCACAGCAGCGGAATGTGACATTGTCAAGGTAGTCACCTGGACGCTTACAATTTGGGGATGAGGTACCCGTATCTCTCCGCTGGGGGAGACGTTGTCTTCAGTGTGAATTCTTGCGACTCGCCACCCTATACATCTTGCTCTGGCCGGTCGCCGCTTCGCTTACAGACCGAGCCAGATGAGTTTCCAGACCGTTGGAGACCTTCGGTCAACAGATGGGGCACGGTCAGGAGACCTGTCTGCCGTGCTGGCACAGGCAGGCCGGCCCCAGCGGTTGCGAGAACAGAACAAAGGTTCTGTAGGGTGGCAAGTTCTTGCGATAGACAGACGGATGGTTGCCTTTCGAAGGTGCCCATCGTACTTGCACTTGTTACATGTGACCGGGAATATGAGAAGAATACTTGTCATCACTTTGTCCATCTTGATCATGCTGGCGGTTGCCGGCTGTAGTGCACTGCGCAGCCTGTCGAGGCCGCCCGTCGTCTGGACAAACTTCGTGCCACCACAGAGCCAGAAGCTGCTCACCTTGACCATCGACAATCGCGGCGTGAAGTGGGTGGGCACTGACGGGGACGGCGCGATGGCTCTGTCGCCGGATAATCAGCAGTGGATACCTATGGCGGCGGGGGAGGCCCGCAAAGCGGCCCAGACCATCACTGATATTGAAGTCGACCGCGATAACAACATCTGGGTGGTGACGCTGGTGGGGGCAGCCGTCGTGAACTCGGCCGGCCAGACGACTGAAACGTACCCAACGGGGAAAGACTTGCCAGCCAGTTCACTGCAAGATGTTGCCATCGACAGCGCCCGCAATCCGTGGTTTGCGAGCTGGGGGGAAGGCGTCAGCTCGCTGGATCAGGCCACCGGTACCTGGACACGCTATACCAACGAGGACGGGTTGTTGGACGATCGAGTCGCCTTTATCCGCATCGACTCCGAAGGTAACAAGTGGTTTGGGACGGAACTGGGTGTGAGTGTCCTGACCGCCTCGGGCGAATGGCGTGGGTATGGGCCGGCTGCCGGCTTCGGTCAGGGGGCTGTGTGGGCCATCATCGGCGACATCGACGGCAACCTCTGGTGTGCGACTCAGGGCGGCGGCGTTGTCGTACTGACGCCGGACGGTCAGCAGTTAGCGACTTACACAACAGAGGACGGTCTGCCGGACAACACGGTTAACGACCTCATGATCGACACCAATGGCAATAAGTGGTTCGCAACCAACAGCGGTCTGACGATGCTCACCCGTGACGGTGCGGGTATGATGACGTTCACTGTCGAGAACGGTCTGGGGAGCAACGTCGTTACCGAGTTGTCATTGGACCCGTTCGGAAGTATCTGGGCCGTCACCTACGGCGGCGGACTGAGCGTCTATCAGCCCGACACTTCGTAACAGCAGGCGCCCTATCTCCTCAGCTATGACACGGCTGGGTAGTTGCGCCAACAGATCCTAAGTAGCCTCTGCGAAGTTCTCTCATATGCTCGTCGAGGTCTCCTGACCGAGACGTAGAGGGGCATCGGTCGGGAGACCTCGGCCAGCTTATCAAGATATTTGTTTGGGGCTACTTAGCTACTGCTGTTGCCCTGAAGTCGTGCAGAAGCTTCGACAGCTTTGGTGAAGCGGGGGTTGAGCTGTGTGGCCCGCTGATACTCTGCTAGGGCTGCGCCCGGCCGCCCCAGGCCTTCGAGGGCTACGCCGCGTTGGTAGTGCAGTTCCTCGAGGCTGATGCTTGCCAGCGGCGCGCTCAAGTCGAGAACGTGCTGGAACTGGCGCGTCCGGTTGTAGGCCTCGAATGGGCCGAATTGGTACCACAACATGCGTGGCGGCAGCCCAATCTCAATGGCTTGATCGAAGGCGCCGGCCGCAGCTTCGAAGTCTCCCAAGCCGAGGAGACTGTTGCCAAAGTTGAACCATGCATAGGCGTCGCCTACGGCTTCAATCTCGAACCGAGCCTGCTCCACGGCACGCTGGTACATCTGTTCGTCGCCCCCGTCGAGAATTACCTTCACCGCCGGCTCGTGTTCGCGATCGTAGATGGGTATATAGGTTCGGTTGAACGGGCGCCACAGACGATCGAATTCGGTGTAGGAGATGCGCAGTCTCGGACCGCTGTATGAGTCGTTGACGATGATTTCCTGTGTCGTCTCGTCGTAGCCACGCACCAAGCGGTAGTGGCCCGTCAGTTCATCACCCGACCGGTCGAGCCATTGCTCAACGATGATGGGAATGCCGTTGCCCGCCAACTGCCGCACGACCTCGAGATCACCGTTGACGCGCACCCGGGCGCCGAACCCTTGATCGCGCACGTAGGACGCGATCTCAGACGGGCTCACGTTCTTGTCTTGCGGCCCTCCCTTCAGAGCCGGCGCCGTGTCGAACTGGGTCACGAGCAGGTCGTAGTAGCTCAATGCCATCGCGACTGTGGTTGGCCCACAGTTGTTCATCTTCTGCCAATCGTGGAGCATGGGTTCCAGCAGAACTTGATTCGGGAGGGGGGCCAGAGCCGGCGTCGGCGCTGGTTCCTCACGCGGGCGAGATGGTGTCGGGGTGTCTTCGGCTGAGGGCTGCGCTGAGGGCTGCGTTAGGGGCTCCATATACGGCACGGTGGGCTGTGTTGGCGCTGTCGGCCTCTGGGACGTGTTCGGAATCCTCAATTGCTGGCCGACCCAGATTGTGTTAGCATCCTCGATGGCGTTAGCAGTCATGAGCGCTTCCAGACTCACGCCGTAGGCGATGGCGATGCCCCACAGTGTGTCGCCTGGCTGGACTTCGTAGAATGTGCTCGCCCCGGTCTCCGGCTGGGGGTTTGGTGTCGCGGGAGCGGTTGAGGCTGGCTGAGCGGTCGTGGTCGGTGCTTGATCAGCGGAGGCCGATTGCGCCGGTGGCGTAGCTGTGGCCGGCTCATCATCACCCCCCAGGATGATGGAGCAGCCGATTACGAGGCAGGCTAGCAGGGGAATGATCAGCCGGCCGGGGAGAGACTGCATCGGTGACACCTCACTTCTGGTTGGGTCTTCTCAAGTGCCAGACCAGCTCCTTGCCATGCGCTCGCCCCACCCTTCAAGTTGACCACGCGTTCGAACCCCATGTTTATTTCCCTTCGAGCCAATGATAGCAGAACTTGGCTCAAAAAACCAACGTGCGCATTGCTTTTTGCCGGCCTTTGACCGAAATCAGACCTGACTGATACTCGCTTTAGACTTGCGTGTGGTACAAATAGGTGTATAATACTTCCCGGTGGACACTGTCCATCTATGTCCATCTAATGCGACGTCTCGTAGAATGTGTACTAGGAGGTGAACAGAACACATGACGTATACAATCACGGAGCTCTGTACCCGAGAGGGTGACTGTGTCGAGGTCTGCCCGGTAGACTGCATTGTGCCTGGCCCCAAGGATGACGCTGAGTGGGGGGATCTGTTCTTTATCGATCCTGACATCTGCATTGACTGTGGTGCCTGCGTGCCGGTGTGTCCGCCCGAGGCTATCTTTGCTGAATGGGAGGTGCCGGCGGAGTACGAAGCCGACACGCAGAGAAACGCCGACTATTTCTTGGAAGGCCCCGGCTACTGGGACTTTGATCTGGAAGAGGAACGCGCGTGATAGAGGTGTAGTTCCACCCGAAAATGTGAACGGGGCGATCAGGTGAGTCTTGCTAGACCTGGTCGCCTCGTTTTTTGCTGTTTAGTCCCCATTGGCGCGGTGACGCAAACCGGGCGCGACGAAGGCTATCCGGAAGTGTACGTCATGCCGGCCACCGGCGGCCCTGCCGGGCGCCTAACGTTCCTCGGGGCTACCTCGCGGGGCGTCGGTTGGCGCCCCTTCCCCTGACCAATCTATAATGGACTTGATCGATGATCCGACTCGTTGGACCAATTAACCAACTGACTACCCGACTACCCGACTAATTGACCACCTCCATGCTTGCTCTTGTTCTCGACGACGAACTGAGGCTCGTAGACGATTATCCAGCGCCCACGCCGGCCCACGGTCAAGCCTTGATCCGTGTCATCAAGGCCGGTATCTGCAACACCGACCTGGAGCTGGTCCGAGGCTACCACGGGTTCCAGGGTGTCCTTGGCCACGAGTTTGTTGGCCTAGTAGAGCAGCACCCTGACCCTGATTGGGTTGGCCGGCGGGTCGTGGGCGAGATCAACCTCACCTGTGGGGAATGCGATACCTGTCTCGCCGGCCGGCACACCCACTGCCCGCACCGCACGGTCCTGGGCATCGCCGGCCACGACGGCGCCTTCGGCGAATACCTGGTTCTACCCACCGAGAACTTGCACCCCGTCCCGCCGGACCTGCCAGATGACGCGGCGGTCTTCACCGAGCCACTGGCGGCTGCTTTCGAAATCCTACAGCAGGCTCACATCCATCCAACCGATCGTGTTGTGCTCTTGGGCGATGGCAAGCTGGGCTTGCTGTGCGCGCAGGTGTTGGCCCTGACGCGATGCAATCTCACCATCATCGGTCGCCACGCAGCCAAGTTGCAATTGGCGGAGCAGTGGGGCATCGCTACACGGCTCGTGCCGGCGGAAGAGGATTTGCCTGCGGATTTGGTGCGGGAGGTGGACGTGGTGGTCGAGTGTACGGGCTCGCCGGCCGGCTTCGACCAGGCTCTGCGGCTGGTGCGCCCGCGCGGCACGCTTGTGCTCAAGAGCACGTACCACGGCCGGACCCATGCCGACATGACGGCGGTGGTCGTTGACGAGATCACGCTGGTTGGCTCGCGGTGTGGGCCGTTTGCACCCGCACTGCGCCTGCTGAACAGCGGAAAAGTCGACGTGCTTTCCCTCATCCACGCACGCTACCCCCTGACCGATGCGCTGGAAGCCCTTGAGCACGCTGCACGGGGTGGCACACTCAAGGTACTGCTGGATGTACATGAAACCAGAACTAGCGGTGGTTAGTTGCCGGGGCGCGGCGCACAAAATTAGCCTTGCGCCTTTGAGTCTCTCGATATATACTTGAAGTCAAGCTTGATGCGCATCCGATTGTGTCTATTCTGTTTATTTGTGCAAGCTTGTTAAACGAATGAAATTTCCGTGTAATACAGCGTAGAGGGAGTTATCTGGAAAGAGGTGAATAGGGTGAATGCAGTAACACTCAATGAGGCTAAACGCGATTTAGAAGGTTTAATTGCACAAGTCATTTTGGATGCCGAACCAACCATCGTCAGCACTGATAATGGGCAGCGGGTTGTCCTTTTGCCACTGGACGAGTTTAATGCCTGGCAAGAAACCGTTTACCTTTTGTCCAATCCTGCCAACGCTGCGCACTTGCGCCAGTCTATCGCTGAGGCGCGAACCGGGAAAGTCGTGGAGCGTGAACTAATAGAATCATGAGGTTAGTCTTTACCGAATCAGCTTGGCAAGACTACCTATGGTTTCAGGAGAAGGACCGTAGGCTGTTAAAACGTATTAACAAGCTGATTAGGGGTACCCTGCGCATGCCCTTTGAGGGGTTAGGAAAGCCTGAGCAGTTGAAGGCCGATTTGTCTGGATACTGGTCACGCCGTATCAACTCAGAACATCGCTTGGTTTATGAGGTAACTGAAACCGACATCGTGATTATTGCTTGCCGTTATCACTACGAGAAGTAATACGCTTCTACCCTTACGAGTTTGCCTAGCATCCACGCCGCGCCGGCAGCTCCGTCGGCGCGGGAAAGTGCAAGTGCGATATAGACCACGGCATCCGCTCATGTGGGCGTCACCCTGGCGGCTTTTCTATTCGGCTTTCTGCGCGCCGGCGGCGTCCGCATGCAATCGGTGGCGACAATCCCCGTCGAATTGATCTCCATCGTTCAAGCTATGGTGATCGTCTTCATTGCTGCGCCGGCCCTCGTCCGCGCGCTCTACCGGCTGCCGGAGGAACGAGAGGCTACACCGGAGCTGGCTGTCACCCACTAGCCTACATTCTTCAAAGTTGCGATGATTGCTGAAAAAGGTCGAACTCGCGCTGTCGTCTACGTCACGTTAGCGCTGGTGATCGCCGTTGGCGCCTGGCTGTTCGTGGATGAGAGCCAGGTTTCCCGCTTCACCGGGTTCACGGCAGAAGAGGCGTTGGTGGCGCTGCCGGCCCGGGCGACCCTGTGGCTGCTGGCCAGCTTCTGTCTGGTGCTGGCGGTCGTGCAGTGGCGGTGGCCGGGTGAGCGGTCCGGTTTGATCCTGAGTTTGGCTGCCGCGGCCGGCACGCTGGCCTTTCTGGTCTGGGTGACTCGCGGCACCAGCCTGAGTCTGCTGGCTATGTTGCGCGAGTCCATCATCCGCGCTACACCACTGATACTCGGGGCGTTGGCCGGTTTATGGTGCGAGCGCTCGGGGGTCATCAATATTGCCATTGAAGGCATGATGTTGTTCGGCGCATTCGTGGCCGTGGCCGTCACGGCGATGACCGGTAGCTTCGCCAACGGATTGGTCGCCGCCATGCTGGGCGCCGGCCTGATGGCCGCCCTGCACGCCGTCCTCTCCATTCGCTATCGGGTGGATCAGATCATCAGCGGCGTCACTGTCAACATTCTGGCCGCCGGCGTCACCCGCTACCTGAACCTGCAGTTGCTGACGCCAGGCGGGCTCAACGCCCCGGGGACGATGGCCGTGTTGACGGTGCCCGGGTTAATCCATTTGCCGGTGATCGGCCCGTTGTTGTTTCGCCATCAGCCGACGGTGTTCCTTATGTTCTTGCTGGTGGCGGGTACCCAAGTGGCCCTCTTCAGCACGGTGTGGGGCCTGCGCACGCGGGCCATCGGTGAGCATCCTCGGGCCGTTGATGCGCTGGGGGTACCTGTGCACACCATGCGTTACCTGAACGTGGTCATCGGTGGCCTGATCGCCGGCATCGGAGGGGCGTACTTCTCCCTGGGCGAAGTGGGGCGCTTCGAAGATGGCATGACCAACGGGCGCGGCTTCGTGGCACTGGCGGCCATGATCTTCGGCAAGTGGACGCCGCTGGGTAGCCTGGCAGCCGGCTACCTCTTCGGTTTCGCCGACGCCTTGCAGACCAAGATGCAGATTCTGGGTGTGGGCATCCCGGCTGAATTCTTGCAGATGACGCCCTATGTTCTGACGGTCATTGTGTTGGCCGGGGTCATTGGCCAGGCCATCCCGCCGGCGGCCATTGGCCGGCCGTATCAGAGAGAACGGTTAGAATGAGTGGAATTTGAGAGGCAAGTGATGACAGAACCAGGTTACTACCGATTTCCTACAATTTATGGAGATGCGGTCGTTTTCGTGTGTGAAGACGATCTCTGGACGGTGCCGGCATCCGGTGGCATCGCTCGACGGCTGACGTCGAACCTGGGACAGGCGTCGATGCCGGCGTTCTCACCGGATGGTGAGATACTGGCTTTCACCGGCCGCGACGAGGGTCATCCTGAAGTGTGCGTCATGCCGGCTGAGGGTGGCCCCGCCGAGCGTCTGACGTATCTCGGTGCCAGTTCAAGCATCGTCGGTTGGACGCCGGATGGTGACTCCATCGTCTTCGCTAGCAATTCGGCGCAGCCTTTCTCGCGTCTCTACAATCTATATGCCGTGAGCCACGCGGGCGGCGAGCCTGAGGGGTTGCCGACGGGGCCGGCCCTCAGTATCTCATATGGCCCGGACGGCGGCCGCGTCATCGGGCGCAACACCACCGATCTGGCGCGCTGGAAGCGCTATCGCGGGGGACTCACCGGCGATTTGTGGATCGACCCCGATGGCGGCGGCGAGTGGCGCCGGCTCATCGATCTGGAGGGCAACGTGGCGCTGCCGCTGTGGGTCGGGGAGCGCATCTACTTCATATCCGACCACGAGGGCATCGGCAATCTGTATTCCTGCTCGCCGGCCGGCGAGGATTTGCGCCGGTACACGCATCATGAAGAATACTACGTCCGCCACCCGTCGACGGACGGTCAACGCATCGTCTACCACGCCGGCGCCGAGCTCCACATCTTCGATCCGGCGCTGGACGAGACACAGCGCATCGACGTTGAGTTCCGCAGCCCGCGGGTCCAGCGCAAGCGCAAGTTCGTGGATAGCAACAGATATCTGCAGGACTACGCCATTCACCCCGAGGGTCACTCGGTGGCTGTGGTTTCCCGGGGCAAGCCGTTCACCATGGCGAACTGGGAGGGCGCCGTTATCCAGCACGGCGAGCCCAATGGCACTCGCTATCGGTTGGCGTCGTGGCTCAAGGATGGCGAGCGGTTGGTCGTGGTGAGCGACGCCGCTGGCGAGGAGGCGTTGGAGATTCACCACGCCGACGCCGGCGAGGAGCCGGAACGACTGGACGATCTCGACATCGGCCGGCCCATCGGTCTGGTCGTCTCACCCCAGGCCGACCAGGTGGCGCTGGCCAATCACCGCAACGAGCTGATGCTGGTGGATCTGGAGGAGCGCACAGTGAAAGTGCTGGACCACAGCCGGCACAGCCGCATCCGCGGCATCGACTGGTCGCCGGATGGACGCTGGATCGCCTACGGCTTCTTCGACACGCAGCAGACGTCCATCATCAAGCTGTGTCGGGTTGAGACGGGTGAGACGTGGCCTGTCACGGAGCCGGTGTTGCGCGATGTGGCGCCGGCCTTCGATCCCGAGGGCAAGTATCTGTACTTCCTCTCGTACCGTGAGTTCGATCCCGTCTACGACAACCTGCACTTCGATCTGACCTTCCTGTGGGGGATGCGCCCCTACCTGGTCACGCTGCGCGCCGACTTGCCGTCGCCTTTCGTTCCGGTGCCCCGCGCGCCAGGGGAAAAGCTGTCGGATGCCGATTCGGACAACGGTGATGACGGTGACAATGGTGACGATTCAGATAACGCTGACGATGGGGAGCCCAATCCTGGCGGCGACGGGGAGGACGCTGCTGAGGATGGACAGGACGAGAACGAAAAGAAGGATGAGGAACAGATCGTCGAAATTGACGTAGATGGGATCACCGAGCGGGTGATCGCCTTTCCTGTGTCGGCCGGCCGGTTCGGTCGAATCCAGGGGATCAAGGGCAAGGTGCTGTTCTCCGTCTATCCTGTGGAAGGCTCCGCCGATCAATCGTGGGATTCGGATTCGGCGCCGCCGGCCAAGGGCAAACTCGTGGTCTACAACTTCGAGAGTCAGGACGATGATGTTCTCATCAACGGGATTACCGCGTTCGACGTCTCGATGAACGGCAAGGCGTTGATCTATCGCGCCGGCAACCGGCTGCGGGTGTTGCAAGCCGGCAAGAAGCCCGGCAACAGCAACTGGTCCCCCAGCCGCAAGACCGGTTGGCTCGATCTGAATCGCATCAAAGTCTCCGTTCAGCCCCAGTCCGAATGGGAGCAGATGTTCCGCGAAGCCTGGCGCCTGCAGCGCGACCAGTTCTGGACTGAGGATATGTCGGGCGTCGACTGGCAGGCGGTGTACCAGCGCTACCTCCCCTTGGTGCGCCGCATCGCGACGCGTTCGGAGTTCTCGGACTTGATGTGGGAGATGCAGGGTGAACTCGGCACCTCCCACGCCTACGAATTCGGCGGCGACTACCCGCCGGAGCCCAGCTACGATCAAGGCTTCCTCGGCGCGGACCTTGAATACGACCCCGACACCGACAGTTGGCGCGTGACTCACATCGTCCACGGTGATGTGTGGGACGCGGCGACGAGTTCGCCGCTGGCGAAGCCGGGCGTCAATGTAGAGCCGGGGGATCGACTGGTGGCGGTGAATGGGCGGAGGGTCAGCCGCGAGCCGTCACCGCAGGAGCTGCTGGTGAACCAGGCTAGCAATGAGGTCTTGCTCACGTTTGCTGGAGATGACGGCGAAGAGCCGCGCACCGTTTCCGTGAAGACTCTCCGCAGCGAGACGCCGGCCCGCTACCGCGAGTGGGTGGACGCCAACCGCCGGCGAGTCCACGCGGCGACGGACGGCCGTGTCGGCTACCTGCACATCCCCGATATGGGGCCGCACGGCTACGCCGAGTTCCATCGCGGCTACCTGGCCGAGGTCAACCGCGAAGGCCTGATCGTGGACGTGCGCTTCAACGGCGGCGGACACGTGTCGCAGTTGATCCTGGAGAAGCTGGCGCGGCGCCGGCTGGGCTACGACGTGCAACGCTGGGGCGAGCCCATCCCGTATCCGGCGGAGTCGGCGATGGGGCCGATGGTGGCGGTCTGCAACGAGCAGGCCGGCTCCGACGGCGATATGTTCACTCACGCTTTCAAGATGATGGATCTGGGACCGCTGATTGGCAAGCGGACGTGGGGCGGCGTCATTGGCATCAGTTTCAACGAGTCGTTGGTAGATGGTGGGATCACCACGCAGCCCGAGTATTCGTTCTGGTTCAAGGACGTGGGCTGGGGCCTGGAGAACTACGGTACCGAGCCCGACATCGAGGTGGAGATTTCGCCGCAGGCGTACGTGGCCGGCGAGGACCCGCAGCTCGAGCGCGCCCTCGAGGAGATTCAGCAGGCACTGGCGGAGAACCCGCCGGAGATACCTGATTTTGACGACAAGCCGAGGTTAGGACTGCCGGCGTTGCCGGATTGAGTCGGGTGCAGATACTCCTGGTTACCGACGACTGAGAGTATCTGTACCCGATTGAGTCATCAAGTTTTGACTGTCAAAATGGGTAACTGGATAATGCCATCTCATGTTCGTAGTGACGACTTCAGTCGTTCTTTTGAAGCCAACAAAGCGACTGAAGTCGCTACTATGAACGTGGCCGATTTGAGGGCGCCTTCACAACGAATCTGCGGATGAAGCGTGTCATCTCAATATTTCGGGGCTATGTAGGTCGAAATGGTATTTCGACCCGACGATTTACCAAATCGTCCTACATGCCCCCCATATATTGAGAAGACACGATGAAGCGAACTCTCCGCGAGTGTCCTGGCAGCAAATTCGATACATCCCGAAATTCGCTGTGAAGAAATCCGTCGGACTATGTCAGGCTTTCGGCCACGACTCGCCATTCTTCGTCAGTCAAGCCGTAGAGATCGGAGACGCGCTGGTCGATTTCTGCGTCTATCGCGGCGAGAGTTTGCTCGATGGCGGTCAGGTCCAGTGGGTCTAGGTCGTGGGCCGGCAGGTCGTCGGGCAGGCGCCGGCGCACGGCGGCGATGACGTCCTCGACTAGCTTCAGGTTCGCGTCCCCCGACTGGGTGTCGAGGACCGGCGCCTCCAGCGCCTCCAGAACACCCCCCACGATTTTCCCTCGACTCCACACGCGTTTGCGCCGGTTGGCGAAGAGGAACTGGCGCAGTGCGAGCAGGACAAAACTCCGCAGATCGGCGTTGGCGATATCCAACTTCAAGACATCCTGCCAGACGTCGTCGATTTCTCCGCGCAGCACCAGGGCGGCGCCGGCGGTGTCCGCCTCGATGGCACTGACCAATCCCTCCTCATTGGCATCGATGAGGGCGGTGCGGCTGACTTGCTGCTCGTGAATCTTCAGAAACTGATCAAGGATCATGGCCGTCCGCTCGTGTCCTCGCAACTCTGCCTCGAAGACTGATCCCGCTACGTCTCTCACTGCATTCAGATCCAACATTCGTTGAGCCAGGGAGATTAGCGCATCACGCTGGGCAACTTCGTCGGGATTGGAGTGGTCAATCACGCGGATAGGCAGTGGCTCGATAAACTGCCGGTTGGCGGAGAGCCAGTTACCTCGGAAAGGCACGCTGCCCTGGCTGAAAATGTGAGCGATGAGGCTGCTGTTGAGGACTGCGAGGACGTAGTGCAGATCGTGGTCGTCTTCTAGAATGACACCGTTGACGTCTACGTTGTCCAGATAGAATCGTCCGGCTGGATCATACGTGAATCCCAATCGCTCCACCAGCCGCGGAACGACGAGCTTTGTATTCTCTTGCTTATCGATGTTTTGGGAGCGTCCGAAAGCATACCATTTATCGTGGTCCATTTTACCGTTTTCACGCCCTCGCAAGGCAGCCTCGTTTTCTCTCAGATAGGACCACACACGCGGGTACTTGGTGGACATCTCGCTCACTGGAATCAGGTCTGCGTTTTCCTCCTCGAGATCGTACGGGTAGAGCAGTAGCTCATTTGTGCTGAGATTGCCGTAACGGGACACGTGCTCACCGCTGATGAGGGGTTTGAGGAGCGCCGGCTCCAGTTCGTATTCCTGTTTGGTTTGGCGAGAGTACGCCCGAATAAGACCTGACGGTGCTCTTCCCCGATTTTCCAATATGTAGATGGCATCAGCGCTGGTCTGAATGCCGACTATGATGTGTTCGGAGAGGTCACTGAGGGAAAGGCTGTCTTCTTCGGCTTTGCGCAGGACGTCGGCCTCGGTGCCGGCAGCAAAGACCCACGGCTCGCCCGAAAACCGCTCGATGTTGAAGGCGGCCTTCCACTTCCAATCTGGATCGTCGGTCTGTGCTAACAGGTCCGAGACGTCGGCTGGGTGGCCGCCGGCTGACGGAATTCCGAAGTAAGTGAAACTTGATTGTCCGTTCGGACTCAGGAAGAGCAGACAGGTGTACGTCGTCGGACCAGGGAAGATTTGGTTGTCGCCGAAGTCGACGACGGTAGACAACATCTCGTTTTCGACAAGTTGCTGGCGAAGTTTCGCCCCGTAACGCAACTGGAAGAACTTGTTGGGTAAGATGAATCCAAAGTCCCCCCTGTGCCTGAGCAACTCGACGCCTCGTTCGACGAAAGGAATGTACAGATCGTAGTTCATGTAGGCACTCGCGTAGACATCGGAGAAAAGTGCCTTGTCTTCGTTATCGAGCTTCTGAATTCTCACGTACGGTGGATTGCCGAACAACATTGTGAGACCTTGCTCCTCGGCCGGCCGACGTGGATCGAAGGCTTCGGGGAATTCGATCTGCCAGTTGAAGGGGTGTTTTTGGACGACCTGGTCGCCGAAATAGCGCTCGAGCGTCTCGTTCAGGTCTGCGTTCACGGGTTCGGCGACGGCTTCGGTCTCGGTGAGCTTGGCTGCGCGCTCGGCGTCGTCGGTCAGTCCGCGCAGTTCTTCCCGCAACTCGATCAGGCGCAGCCGCTCCTCACGAAACGGTTCAAGCTGATCCTCATCGGTGACACCGGAGATCAGAGAGTTGCCAACTTTCAGGTTCTGGCGCAGGATCAGGGGCAGCTTGCCGTCGTCGTGCTTGGCCTTCAGCCGGTCGAAGGCGCGCATGATGAGGTTGACGCCGGCAATCTCCACGGCCTCGGGGTCCAAATCCACGCCGTATAGGTGGTTCTGCAAGATGCGCGCGGTGTAGTCGGGGACGGGCGATTCTAACTCCGGTATCTCGTTCTCTTTGCCGAAGAGACTGTTCTGCAGACTTTGTCTCCCCCAGCGTTCCCAGGTCTCGGCATTTGCCTGGTCGATGCGTCTGTTCTCACGCTCGTAAAAATCGGCCAGCACGTCGAAGGCGTAGATCAAGAACGATCCCGATCCCATGGCTGGGTCCACGATACGCAAATCGTCCAGATCGTCGACGGTCTTGGCCGGCACGTCGTCCAGCAGTTCACCGCCGGGTTTGCCGTTCACCGTGCCGTACAGCCACCGCCCCAGCGTGTGGTCGACGATATATTCAACGATGTAGCGCGGCGTGTAGTAGATGCCCTCACCTTTGCGGATGTCGCGGTCGGTCTCGGCGCGCACTTGGCCGGCTTCGATCACCAGTCGCTGGCCCAGGTAGCTTTCGTAGGTGTTGCCCAGGATGTCACTGGTGAACTTGCGGAAGGAGATGCCCGAGACATCGCGGACCAGATCGACCAGCACCGCGTTGGGAACGTTGACCTGTTCACAGATGTGGTCCGGGCGAAAAATCGTCGTGTCGTGGTTGCGGTAAAAGCCGCGGTACAAGCTGATCAGGTTGTACTGGAATTCGTACGCGGCGGCATATTGTTGGGTGTTCAGGAAGCCGCTCAGCCGGCTCTCCAGCAGGTCGTGCTGCTCCAGGAATCCCACGTCGTCGGCGTAGCGGATGATGATCAGGCGGTCCAGCGTGCGCTGCACGGNCTGGCGGAGGAGATCGAGATCGATGTCGCCGGCTCCGTTACGCAGCGGCGAATCTGGGCCGGCGTTGTGATCGTAAATGGCTTGGGCCAGCCGGATGCGCCAGTCGGTCAGGAATTCGTAGAAGCCGGCATCGACGTCGGGTTTGGCTTGGAGGCTCTTGTACCACGTGAGCCGGCCCTCAAAGTCCTCGGGCGTGTCGGCCGGCGCCAAGTGTTTCAGTTCGTCAAACCGTTCGACGTATTCGGGCGGCGAATCGAAAGCCAAGACGATGCGTTCCTCGTCGGCGTCAAACAGAACCAGCCGCTCGAAGTTGGTGAGGATGGCCCATTGGATACCGTGAGCGCGCGCGTAGCGCATCGCCTGCTTCTCTTCCGGCGTGCGATCAATTCTCCGCGCCTCGCGCTCCTCCGATGAAAGGACGAGGGGTTGTGCTTCTTGTAGGAGCGTTGCCTCTGTCGGTTGCTGGACCTTGCCGAAACGTTTGGCTTCCAGAAACGCCACCGGTCGATTATTGATCTGTAACGCGACATCGGCGTATCCGGAACCGCGCACAAACGCCTGGCGGTTCCAGACAGTCGGTTGATTCGTTTCCCAGCCCAAAATCTCGAAAAGACGCGCTACGTATCCAGCCTCGACATTGGCTTCGCTAAGGGTCTTGTCGGCTTTCTCGTATTGATCGACTAGGGCGTGGATGTCTTTGATCTGTCCGTCTGCCATGTCAAAATGTACTCCTTCCGTCTGATACTCGTATTATAACATACTCCGGTGAGCCGCGAAACACAACGAGCCTATGACCAGACACTTTAAGATACTGAAATTATGACATAAGCTCCAAGGCCCGTCCTCGGCAGAAATCCTTCACCAGTTAGATCAAGACAGCATCCCTTCGACAAGCTCAGGACGCCGCCTGAGCGACGTCCTGAGCCCAGTCGAAGGGGGTGCGGCTTGAACCTAAGTACCGTACTATTCTGAACCCGCACCCTTCGATACGGCCTCCACTACGTTCCGGCCTACCCCTCGTCAAGCTCGGGACGTCGCTCGGGATGCTAGCCGTGATTTTGATGGATGACTGGTGACTCATTTATGCCGAGGTGTACTAGAGCCTTATATCAAAACTTCAGGTAAGCGTTCAGTTACCCTTGCGAAGGTTAGGAAGAACCTTGGCAAGAGGCCGATTTTCGACTGGCGAGGGGTACCTCAACCCGAAAGCGATTGGCAAACCTTCGCAAGGGTCCCCACTACCTGAACAGTTACCTCCCGCATACATCGGAGGAGATTGCGGCAATCCAAGAAATTGCTTCGCAAAAACCGCTCGCAATGACAAATCCGGGAGAGGTTTAGGCCCATTCTGGCTACCCCCTGAACGGTTACAACTTCAGTTTAAGATAAGGTGCGTAGTTGGACGTTCTGCTACATGATGGCCTATCGCCTGCATGGCCTATCGCCTGCATGGCCTATCGCCTGCATGGCCTATCGCCTGCGTGGCCTACTGCCCCTGAAACAAGTTTCAGCCTCCTGGACGCTGAAACTTGTTTCAGGCCTGCCTGTGCGGAGCGCGCAGACAGGCCTGCCTGTGCGTGGGCAGACAGGTCTTGGGTGTTTGGCCTTGTACTTACTTGACATTGGACTTATGGGGAAACACCTCGTAATGTGATTTGCTTCAGCACGCCAAATCTGGTAGGATTATGGTAGAATAGAAGTAACTACCCAGAGGCTCCTGCTGGATCGTCAGATCCAGCAAGTAAGGTGGCTCAACAACACCGGTAGACGACTGAGAAGTACTGAAAATCCGCATCTTGCGCCGCTCTTGGCCTGGATTTGACAATCCAGGCCGAGCAGGCTGGGTAGTTGCGAATAGAATGATAACGCGAGCGACCTCGGTCAACTCCGACCGAGGTCGTTGTTTGTGAATCACTGTTGCGGGGAGAACCTTTACGCTTTATGCTGGTTGAACGGACGGAACTTCGAAATCTGGCCATCATCGCTCACGTCGACCATGGAAAGACGACATTGGTCGACGGGCTGCTGAAACAGGCTCACGTCTTCCACTCGAAAGCGCAGGTGGCCGACCGCGTGTTGGATTCCAACGAGCTGGAACGGGAGCGTGGTCTCACGATTCTGGCGAAGAACACGGCCATCACCGTCTGGGATCCAGAGACTGAGCAGGAGGTCAAGATCAACATCGTCGACACGCCGGGCCATGCCGACTTCGGCGGCGAGGTCGAGCGGGTCATGAACATGGTCGACGGTGTTTTACTGTTGGTTGACGCTGCCGAAGGCCCGATGCCACAGACGCGCTTCGTACTCAAAGAAGCGCTGGAGAAGGGGCACCGTGCCGTCGTGGTGATCAACAAAGTGGATCGCAAGCACGCCGATCCGCGCAAGACGTTGAACCAGACCTTCGATCTGTTCATCGAGCTGGGAGCCAGCGACGAGCAGGCCGACTTTCCGGTGGTCTACGCCAACGCCCTCACGGGCCAAGCCGGCCTCACCCCGAACCTCGGCCCCGATCTCCAGCCGTTGTTCGAGACCATTCTACGCCACATTCCGGCGCCGAAAGTCGATGTGGACGCGCCGCTCCAACTGCTGGTCAGCACGCTGGGCTATGACGACTATCGCGGGACAACGGCTGTGGGCCGCATCAGCGCCGGCAGACTGCGCGCCGGCCAGCGCACCGCGCGCATCAAGCTGGACGGTGAGGTGATCTACGACGAGGCGCCGTATCTGTTCGTGCACGAGGGGCTGGAGCGCGTCGAAGTCGACGAGGCCGAAGCCGGCGAAATCGTCGTGGTGGCCGGCCTGGAGGACGTAGGTGGGACACCACCCGCCATCGGCGAGACGCTGGCGGATCCCGAACAGCCGGTGGCGTTGCCCGTCATCGATGTCGAGGAGCCGACGGTGCGCATGACGTTTGGGGTGAACGCCTCGCCGTTTGCCGGCCAGGAGGGGCGCTGGGTGACGTCGCGCAAGCTGCGCGAGCGGCTGTACAACGAGCTGCGCCGCAACGTAGCGTTGCGCGTCGCAGACACGGACAGCGCCGAGACCTTCCTCGTCTCCGGGCGCGGTGAGCTACACCTGGCCATCTTGATGGAAGAGATGCGCCGCGAGGGTTATGAGTTCCAGGTATCCCGTCCCGAGGTGATTCTGCGCGAGGGCGAAGACGGCGAATGGCTGGAACCGTACGAAGAGGTCCACATCGAGACGACGCGCGACACGATGGGCACGGTGATCGAGCTGCTGGGGAGCCGGCAGGGTCAAATGATCGACATGCAGGATTCCCACACCGACAGCGTCCACCTGACGTTTGTGGTGCCGACGCGGGGTTTGCTGGGCTTTCGCTATCAGTTTCTGACCGCGACGCGCGGCATGGGCGTGATGAACACGCTGTTCCACGGCTATCGACCGCTGGCCGGCCAGGTCGAGGGGCGGATCAACGGCTCGTTGGTGGCCTGGGAGCGGGGCGTTGCCACCGCCTACGGACTGGAGAACGCTGGGGAGCGGGGCCGGCTCTTCACCCGTCCCGGCACCGAAGTCTACGAGGGTATGGTCGTCGGCGAGCACCAGCGGCCGGGCGACCTGGAAATCAACGTGTGCAAACAGAAGCGCGTGACTAACATCCACCGCTCGTTCAAGGAGATCGACGAGCGGTTGACGCCGGCGCGCGAGATGAGCCTGGACGAAGCCATTGAGTATCTGGCCGACGACGAGCTATTGGAAGTGACACCCGAGACGTACCGTATCCGGAAGAAGATCCTGGGTACTGAGAGACGCCGCAGAGCCGTCAAGCGCGCCAAGGAAGACGTCGCTTGAGCCAAATTTGGAACTGCTGGACCCGATTTGCATAATTTCTCATTCTAACGTATAATTAGTATGCAACAGATTGTAGGATGAGGATGGTTGTTTTCTAGTATCGACTTCGAGCGCCTACTCTGACTTCTTTGCCAGAGTGGGTGTTTTGTTTTTCGACGCAAGTAACTGACCCCGACCCCTACACAAATTCATCCACGAAAGGGGTGTATAAGATATGGCAGATCGAACAACTGGTAAGGTCAAGTGGTTCAGCCGACAAAAGGGTTATGGCTTCATCCAGCCCGAGGATGGCGAGGACGTTTTTGTTCACCACTCTGACATCCGCGGAGACGGCTTCAAGAACCTGGAAGAAGGTGAGCGCGTAGAGTTTACCCTTGGAAGCAGCCCGAAAGGGCCACAGGCGACTGACGTCGTCCAGCTAGACCCCTCCCCGGAGCGCACCTCCCAAGGCAGTTGGTAAGGTAAGCTGCTAGCGAAATCAGGCCGGCCAGGGCTCTTTGAGAAGTTGAGTGCTGGCCGGCCTTTTTTGCTGGGCTTTTTGGGTCAACACAAATTAGGGGATGCTCCGAGCGGACAACAGTCCGCATTTCTCAACTACGAGGGCGGTAGCCGGGCGATAGCCTAAATAGCTTAATGATGTTTCTGGTATAAACGAGTGACTCATGGAGGAGGAGAGCAATGGGACAAAATAAGGAGAAGGCAAGTTTTAGACAAAGGTAACTGGCCTGGATTGGAGAAACAGAAACGATCGATCATCACTGCTTCCCACAGGTCGCGGTGGGTTTGTAGTGAAGCCACGACTTTCTCTCCAGCAAAAGCGCCCGGTCTCGCACGTCGAATAAGTTCGAGCTGGATCTCCTGGACTGTGGCATCCGCGAGAGCTAGGTCTTGATTGGTTGAATCAGTCTGATCTTTCATCTTCCGTGAGGGTCCTTCTTGCTCTCCCTCGATGACTCGCGCAACCTCGCAACCACAAGTAGCGCACTTACCCGTCAGAACCAAATCCCCTCTTTCTACGTGCCCTTTGAAATCCGTGATTGTAGTTACGTTAGAGCAATGTCCACACCATACATTGCTCAATAGCCGCTCACGTATTTGAGCGGGGATTGATTCCCATTGGGCTCTTGCTTCGACTGTAAACTCGCCGCTCATTTCAATCCTCCTCGTTTTGGCTGTCTACCCCTTGATGTGGGCATTCGGTGTCGATCATCTCACCTTTGTGAAAAATGATCCAAGTGGTTGCATGGATTATGGGGATTCCAGAATTTAAAACCTCCCAAAAACTCAAGATTCAAGATTTCTGAGGATAATGGGCCATTTTCGGGAGGTTTATTTCCCTGGAAATCCCTATGGGCAAAAAGGGTGGGGATGGAAGTTGGGGGCCCGTGGCTTGGCTTTTGGGCTGAAACCAATACAATATTGGTAATTCGTGTGCTGTTAGACGATTGGAGGAAGCAATTGATACTAACAAAGCGTGAGATTCAACAAGCTATCGAGCAAGCGAAAACGGCCTTCCCTCACTTTACCGACTGGCAATACAATAACGAGATAAATGAGGGGTATTTTGGATTCTACTGTAGTGCAGGCACCCCTATCACCAGCCGGAAGTACTCTGGAGTTGAAGATGTTGTGGACAGGTGCTGAATTGAGCGGCGTCATTCTGGCCGGCGGGGAAAGCCGGCGCATGGGTAAAGACAAGGCGTTTCTCCGCGTTGGCGGCCGGCGCCTCATTGATCGCGTGCTGAACGCAATGGAGGCTGTGGCCGGCGAGGTGATCATCGTGACGAACAACCCGCAGGAGTATGCCGGCTTGGGCGCGCGGTTAGTTTGTGATGAATATCCGGGAACCGGTGCCTTGGGCGGCATGTACACTGGGCTTCTAGCGGCTAGTCTTCCATACAGCTTCGTTGTAGCTTGCGATATGCCGTTTCTCGACACTGAGTTGCTGCGATACATGGCCGGCCAGGTTCAGCACTATGATGTCGTCATGCCGCACCTCGGTGCCCCCGAGCCGGCGGCCGATGCAAAGACGACGGCTCGAGCGCGTGACCTCCACCCACTGCATGCGATTTACAGCCGGCGGTGCCTGGAGCCCATCAAGCAGGCGCTCGACCGTGGCGACCTGCGTACCGTTGCGTTCCTCTCAGAAGTCAATGTTCGGTTTGTCGGCCGGCGGGAGATCGATCGATTTGACCCCCAACGTCGCTCCTTTTTCAACGCCAACACACCCGCAGAACTTAGCCGTGCTCGACAGCTCAGCCGAACGACCGAATCGCACGCTTGAGGTAGCCGCCATGTGGGAGCCGCAGAGCGACTGGGGCTACACGCGCTATACCCGGCACACGGCTGAACGCGTCGATGGCGCCGCCGTCATTGGTGAAACGCGCTGGAAGTTGTACATCAATCGCCAGCGGTGGATCACGTTCATGTGTACGCCGCACAATATCCATCACCTGGCGCTGGGCTTCATGTTGGCCGAAGGCGTCATCGACGGGCTCGACGACGTCTTGCAGCTCAAAGTGTACGAGGCTCCGAACCAAATCTACTGGTTGGCGCCGGCGCTCGGTTTGGAGAAGACGCTGACGATGCGCGGCTGTGAAGAGTCTGTTGGCGTCGTCGATGCTCGCGTAACTGGTAGACCTATTCCCGACCACTCCGCTAAGATCCTGACTTCCGGCTGTAGCGGCGGTGTTACGTTCGCTAGTCTGTCTGGAGAGCACCCGCCGCTCGACATGTCGGGGGCGCCGGTGGTCGCTCCTGGGCAAGTGTTCGAGCTGATGCGAGAGCTGTATCGGCGTGCGGCGCTGTACCGCAAGTGTGGCGGTGTGCATACGTCGGCTCTAAGCGGTGGGCAGACACTGTTGGCGATCGCAGAAGATGTAGGTCGACATAATACACTGGACAAAGTTCGTGGCCAGTGTCTCTTGGAAAATGTCGAGACTGAGGGTCGAATCTTGTTGACGACCGGCCGGATTTCGTCCGAAATGCTGACCAAGGCGCGCGGTATGCGAGTCCCCGTCGTCGTTTCGCGCACGTCTCCGACGGCACTGGCTGTAGAGTTGGCAGCAGCTTGGGATATCACGGTGATCGGGTATGCGCGTGGCAACCAGATGAACGTGTATTGCGGTGAAGAACGCGTGCAACTCGATGCGCCGGCTTCCACCGACGGCCGCACTCAGCCCGAAGATGGCTATCTACGGCCGGAGACAGAGATCGAAGGAGTGAGATCGAACCAAGATGGTTGATAAGTCGCTCGTGGGACGCCGGCTACTCTACGTCCTCGTACCGCTCGGCATTGCCCTGGCGCTGTTCGTCGTTCAGGATCTGCTGCGCGCTCCACCGCCCGAAGAGCAAGGGCGGGCATTGTACGCCCGCATGTGCGCGCTGTGTCACGGCGACAACGGGGAAGGTTACGCAGCTCCAGCGTCGCCGGCGCTGGCAAACCCGAATTTCCTCGCCGTGGCCAGCGACGCGTATCTGTTTGAGAACACTGCGCGCGGCCGGCCTGGCACCCGCATGTCGGCCTGGGCCGATGAGTACGGCGGGCCGCTGTCCGAGGACGAAGTCCGCGCCATTGTGGCCTACGTTCGAAGCTGGCAGACGAAGGACTCGGTTGACGTGTCTGACGTAGAAGTTGATGGCGATGCAAACCGAGGCGCGACGGTGTACGCTCAGGAGTGCGCCGTGTGTCACGGAGAGGCCGGCGGGGGACAAGACGAGGCACCAGGGGCGCCGAACGGTGCACCGTCCTTGAACAACCCCGTCTTCTTGGAAACGGCCAGCGATGGCTTCATCCGCTACAGCATCTTCGAGGGCCGGCCTGGCACACCGATGCCGGCTTACGATAGCGTGTTGAGCGATCAAGACGTTGATGATCTCGTCGCGTTGATCCGTTCCTGGGAGAACTAAGGGCCTGTCGAGGTATTGGATAGCTTGAGCAGTCACAGTTCCCGTTGAATCTCGGGAAACGTGAAGGGGCGGATAGAGTCTATCCGCCCCTTGGCTGTGTTCCGTCTGAGACGGCCAGCGGCTAACTCGGCTGTCTGCTGCTAGTAGCCGTATCCGCTGTAGTACGGGCTATAGCCAGAGTAACCGTATGACCCGTAGGGTTGTTGGTAACGGTAGCCATTGACCTTCACGTGGCCATAGGAGTAGCCGGAGCCGGAATAGCCGGAGTAGCCGGTGGAGCGATAGCCATCGACTTTCGTGTGGCCGTACGGGTAGCCGTAATAGCCGGTGGAGCGATAGCCGTCGACTTTCGTGTGGCCGTACCCGGAGCCGGAGTAGCCATATCCGTAGCCCGCGGGGATGCAGAGAGACGCGCCGGCCTGGATATAGTCCGGACTGTACAGGTTGTTGGCCATAGCGATGGAATACGGATTTACGCCGTACAGGCGCCCGATGCTGAAGAGCGTCTCGCCATAGCGAATGCGGTGGAGGGTGCAGTCAGCATGGGGACCACCGGCTGAAACGCTGAGAGTGCCGACGGTCAAGGTGAGCATCAGGGCTATGATAAAGGCCAACACGAAGATCTTACTGCGCATGATTCACTCCTTCCTTAAGATAGGTGATGTGAAGTGGGGGTCTCAATCCTACGTAGGTGGCGGTCAAATAGTCAGTCTGAGTTGTTTCACCTCCTTCTCGCTCGCTGGAGCCGTCACAGTCTATACGGACACCGGATCATGTGGTTGTGAGTATGATATACTGTAGTTGACGATTTTGTCCAGTCACAACATGTACTCGTTGAGTGTCGATCTTGCGCCAATATCTAGTAGTCCAGTTAGTTAGACGTTGAAGGGCTTCGTTTGTTGCGTGCTGCCGGCACTGTTTGTGGCGACAAAGCACGACAAGCAACGCCAGGGAGCTCTCACGCTACATCCCCTGGCGCAGAGATTGGACGAAATCGCGCACTGCACGGAGCGGTTCTGCGCTGTCGCCGGCTCGCCGTACGATCGCGCTACCGACGATTACGCCGTCGGCCACGCGGGCGACCCGCCGAGTTTCTTCAGGGCTGCCGATGCCAAACCCGACGGCTAGGGGGAGGTCCGTCAGGCGTCGCACCCGTTGCACAAAGGCTTCAAGGTCCGGCGGCAGTTGATCGCGTGCGCCGGTGACGCCCGTCAGCGACACCAGGTAGATGAAGCCCGTTGACAACTCGATGACGTGCTGAATGCGTGCTTGGTCACTGGTCGGTGCCAGCAAGAAGATCAGATCGAGATCGTGAGCGCGACACGCCTCGCGAAGCTCCGCGGCTTCCTCAGGCGGCAGGTCGGGAACGATGAGGCCATCGGCGCCGGCTTCGGCCGCTGCTTTACAGAACGCTGCCACCCCCCGTTGCAAGATAGGATTGTAGTACCCCATGAAGATCAACGGCGCTTCGATGCCGCGCTGCCGAAGTTCGGCTGCTACTTCCAGACAGGTTTCGACGGTGGTGCCCTGCTGCAAGGCCTCGTGGGTGGCATGTTGAATGGTGGCGCCGTCGGCCAGCGGATCTGAAAAGGGGATGCCGAGCTCGACGAGATCAGCGCCGGCTTCCACGGCCGCGGATACCAAATCCACCGTCAGCGCAGGGCTTGGGTATCCGACGGTGAGATACGGCATGAGGGCCGGCTGGCCGGCTTGGCGTAGTTTCTCAAACGTAGAAGAGATTCGACTCATATCACAAATCCATTCTTTCTTGGTAACCGTTCAGGAGGTATCAGGACTAGCATCCTGAGTAGGTCGAAACGAAGTGGAGACCGTATCGAAGCGACGTCCTGAGCCCAGTCGAAGGGGGTGCGGGTTTGCGACG
>JAANWY010000137.1 GCA_018263655.1 Anaerolineales bacterium
TCCCCACTGCCTGAACGGTTACCACCACCCAACCACCCAACCACCCAACCATCTACTCCCCCCAATCCTCTTCAACTTCGGGAGCCAGGTCGACTTCCAATGGATCGACGCTCACCACTTCCAGCTCTACCCCGCAGTCGGGGCACTGAGCGATTTCGCTGAGCACGACATCGTCGCCAAACGGGACCTCGCCGGCGCACTCGGGACATGTTGCAGTTGCCATTCAAAAAACCTCCTCTGATAAAAGCAAAAAGCGGGCTCGCCGATTGGGTCTGGCGAGCCCGCTTGTACGCTATCTAGTCCAAGAAACTAAGGACAAGCACGACTGACCAGACCGGAGTCTGGCTTGCGCTTTTTGTCTTGCTTCTTGGTGTTGAAAAACATCTCTTGCTTCTTGATCTTGTCAGTTGGATCCTGTTGATGGTAACGCTTCAGCGGTCCTGTAGCGCACTGGAAGTGCGCACTACGAGCCAAAATATAAAATCGCCGGCTCACCTCGTTCTGGTGGCCGGCGTTGGCTACGCGTTTCGGGCGTTTTTAGGCAAGCACGGCTAACCAGACGGCACGTCCGGCTTCTCCTTCTTGCCTTTCTTCGCGTCAATGACGCATACAATCATCATTATATCCATGTCGCACAACAGTATACCAAACTCTCCAAGATTTGTCAACTCGCGCATTTGCAAAATGTGCATCCCAAGTTTGTAAAGCCGGTGGCCGACGCTCTCAGCCCGCAACAAGTTGCGGCGTCCGGACGCTCGAACTTGCGGCGTCCGGAGCTTGTCGAAGGGGGCCTGTCGAAGGGTTCGAGATGGTAGCTCATACTGATACGGGAGTTCAGATGATGATTGCGTCATTAACAAATGTGGGATGCCGCCCTTTGCAAATGCTCCCCCCGAGAACATGGAGCGGTAAGAGGAACCGTCTAGATGAAGTACAGCTAGCGCGGGAAGGGCTGATGATCAGGACCGGCCCACGGGTCGAATTGGGCCGGCAGGACTGCAAGCGGAGCCTCTGATGCTCGCTCCTCCTGAATCACCAGACGCGGCGGACCGCCGATGAAGCAATCGTCGTGGTCACAGATGGTGCCCGGTAGACGCAAGATGTATGCGCGATTGACGGGCTGAGCAACGTGACGTTGATTCAGGGCATCGACTACGCGGATGCCGGCCGTCGTCGCCGGAATCTGGATCAACAGATCCCGATCGCTTCGATTCCACAACACCGTCGTATCGCCGACAGAGCGCTCAACCCGCACGACATTCACCGGACCGGAGCGTCTCAACGTAGCCGTCGTGAAGCCGGCAAAATGATCGGTGATGGTATCAAACGCCTGTAGCGCCGGCCGGCGGCTGAAGTCGCGGCGCACCAATCCGTACGGCTCGCCGCTGAACAACTCTTCCTCATCGTACATCTTGTAGACCGAGACGCGCTCGGCGCCGGCCGCGAAAGCCATAGCGAAGGCTTGGACCAAAAACGCCGGCTGCTCTTGCAACATCACGGGAAACAGCGGACCCTCGACGGGGTTGGCCGGATCATCTGACGGCGGTGCGTTAGTCTCGTTTACCCACACCGGTTTGTCAATGCCGCGGTCCAGCATGGCCCGGCGCGTGAACTGCACCAAATCGTAGACCTGTTCGGGCCGAAAGTAGGCGTGGACTGTCGCTACATCGAAGTAGTAGTTGTTGGCCGGCCCCGTTGGATCGGCGGCCACCACGTCGAGGAAACGCAGCAGGTAAGGCCGGCGTCCGTAGTTCACGTCCCACCAGTAGGTGAACGCCCCCAGGTGAATCTTAGCATCCGGGTTGGCATCTTTTGCCGCCAGGTACGCTACCTGAACCAGCCGGTAGTAGTCCTCGACGGTGCCCTCCCAAGTCGATGCCGGATGGCCCAGGTCCCAGATGTCTGGTTCGTTCCAGACGATCCAGCGGTCGACGCGGCCGGCGTAACGCTGCGCCATGCCGGCTACGAATTGCCCCCAAGTGTTTCCAGCGTCGTCGTAGGGGAGGTAGAGGCCGCGAGGCACGGAGATGAGGGGGGTCCCGTCGCTGGCCCAGGCCGGCGTGCTGATCAGAAGTCCGACCAGTTCGCGGCCGGCCGCCACCTCCTGATTGATGACGGCATCGCCGAAGTACACCTCATCCCACCCTTCGACTGGCCCAGAATGCTGCTGATCTGGCGCCTCTGGCTGCATGTCGGGCCACGAGAAGAAGAGCCTTTCCCACCCGACTTCCACTTCGTCAGCCACGCCGGCGGCCTCGTAGGCCTGGACGACGCCGAACCGGGGATCGACGGCAGGGTCAGTGTAAACGGGTGAGGCTGACAGGTATGCGAAGAGAACTGTGATGAGGGGCGCCAGCCAGCATTTGGCATTCTGTGCAGAGGGGATGTCTCTCACACCAGCACCTGCTCAAGAACAGTCGTCGCGAAAGGGGAGAGCCGATCAATGCCTGCTAGGTTCTGTTGACATTTGCCGATTTCGTACGCTTCGATACGCCCTTGCAGGGCACTCAGCATGCGGAATCGGGCCAAAAACGACCCTTCGATACGGCTATCGCCTACTCAGGATGCGTTTTTGGCCAAATGTCAACAGGTCCTAGTCTAGCGCGACAGAGTAATTGGCCAGCTCCGTCGTAAACGGCGTCATGGCCGAGATGGTGAGGACGGCCGGCTTATCGACCTGGAAGGCCGCGCGAGCGTCGTGCGCAAGGACCTGGCGAACGGTTGGCTCTTCTCCCAACTCAATGAGCTGAAGCGCCCACCGCTGCGGAAGCACGTTGTCGATGCGGACGAAACCGCTGGCCTCCCAGCCCCCTAGCCCGCCCTCGAAATCCTCAAAATAGTCAATCTCGGGGATAGCAACGTCGTCGATAGCGAGCCCCGGCGCGTTAAACCCATCGTCGGTTATGTGCTCCCAACGAATTAAGATTTCCTGGCCGGCGTACGGCGTCAAATCAATGGATTCTCTGACCCAGCTATGTTCTTCCCCGGACTGACTGCGGCCCGAATAGCCAGGCCCTAGGCCATTGCCCGTTGGGTTCTCGGTCACCGTGTGTTGGCCGGCCAGAATCTGCCAGGTCTCCCCGCCATCGGTCGAGACTTCGGCGTATGCAAAGTCGAAGAATTGCTCGATGTCATACCACAGCCAGGCTTCGAGTGTCGCTGCTTCCGTGTCAGTCAGATCAAACGCTCGAGTGACCGACGTCACACTGCCATCGGCGCGATTGGACCACAGGAGATACTTTCCGCTGTGAGCCTCAGCAGCCAGAGCCGGCGCTGTTGCTGCACCCTTGAATCGCACGACGGCCGGACCGCCCGCCGGCCTAATCTCCAAGTAGTCCGTGGCGTACTGCTGAACCACGTCGCCCCAACTCTGGCCTGGTGACAACGCCCGCTCCACGTGGATGGAGATGTCGAGGTCGTCATATCCATAGCGCCCGCCGGCGATCGATGTGTCATTCAAGTAGTTGGCAACGACCCAATCACGAAAGACGGCGTCAAAACCAACACCATCTGCGGTCAGAGCTTTGTCAATGCCCGAAACGCCCCCATTGTCGGAAGCTACCAGAGCGCGAACACGCTCGGGGCCGAAGCGGTCCGCAAAGTAGCGCATGAACAGGTAGCTCGCACCGTAGTGCGAACCGGTGTTGCCCGGGTTGTCGGACCAGGCATTGAGTTGCGTATCGGGCTCGTTGGCAAAGACAGAAGACCAACGGTCGCGGCCGTAGCCATTCAAGTAGACGGCCAGTTCCGACAGACCCTCATCAACCCAGGTGCTCTCGTTGGAATCGTTATGCCAGTGGATCATGTGCTGAAATTCGTGGGCGATGACGGCGTCGTAGTGCGTATCGCCTGGCGAATACGCTTCCAGATTTATGTAGATGATCTCCCGCTGATTCGAGTGAGGGTTGACGGCGCTGGGGTATTCGTCGGAGCTGGAGTAGTAACCGCCAATTCCCGAAGACAGCCGGCCATTCACGATCTGAATACGTGGATCATTATCCACGCCGGGCAGCCACTCCTCGCCGAAGTAACGCCGATTCGTCGGGTACGTTTGCTCGTCGAACCTCCGTGCTGCCACCGCCAAGCCGGCTTCGGCGTAGGATACACCATCTTCGACCCACCAGGCGGCGTGCGCACCCACGTAGCGTAGTGTCGCCGTGATTTCGGAGTACGCCTCTCCGGCGCCCTCGGCGATCCAGAAACCGTCTTGCTCGCCAACGTCGTACTCGGGTGGGGCCGGGTTGATCACGCGCCGGGCACCACCCCCGAGCCGGCCTAGACGCTGGGCCAGAGTAAACAGGTCCCGCGTGGGCAAAGGGTGTGTGGCTCGGATCTTTTGAAGTGTAGACGGTTCAGGAGTCGGGGTTGGGGTTTGCGCCGGTGGTGGCTCAGCAGTCTCCCGCGTGGTGGTGAGCTCAGGCGGCTGCGTGGCCGCCCGCTCCGTCGGGGTGACGGGCAGAGCTTGGTCAGCAGCAGCCGGCAGTTGCGGTGCGGCGGTCTCCTCAGTCACCCGCGCCGATGCCGGCCGGCATTGGGACGGGTTACGCGGATCCCAGGCCCCCCTACAGCCCAGTAGAACCGCTGTCGCGAAGCCAGCAGCTGCTACAAGGACTGCGAGTGACGCCCCCCAACGTTGTTTCACAATCACGCTACGTTCTTGATTGCTCGGGGCGCTCGAGAGACCTTCGGCGAACAAGAGGCAACCAGAGTACCAACATTGTCAAGCTGCTCAGTCCAGTCGGGTGTGTGTCAAGTTGTGTCACTTGTGAAACGTATATGCCTGCCTGTGCGGGGCACGCAGACAGGCCTCGAACAAGTTCGAGCGTCCTGGACGCTGAAACTTGTTTCAGGTCTTGAGTGTTTGGCCCTGCACCTAGGCGCCACAGCCGCTGGGACATTGGACTTATGGGGAAATTCCAGGCTCTCCAGTCGGGCGCGCTTTTGTGCGCGCCGCTTGTCACCGGTACGGAATAGGAGGTGGTGGATCGAACTGATGCTGGAGGGTCCACCGCGCGATGTTCAATTGGTGATCCACATCCCCTTCTTCGGGTTGTGTAACACGGTGATCTGGCTCCAGGCCGACGCTGTCGATTTCATGCTGGTCGCGCGTGAGCCAATGGGCCGTCGTCACCCGGATGCTACCGCCGTTCCGAAGCTGATGAACGTTCTGCACCGACCCCTTGCCGAAGGTGCGCGTACCCATGAGGGCCGCTCGACCGCTGTCCTGGAGGGCGCCGGCAACGATCTCTGATGCACTGGCACTCCCTTCGTTGACGAGCACGACCATCGGCCAATCGTACGGCTGGTGCTCCTTCACGTCGAGAGGGCGGCTAGAGCCATCCGCGTCCTGCCACCAAGCCGCCGGGCCTTCGGCAACGAACCGACTGACAGTCTCAACGGCGGCATCGAGAAAACCGCCCGGGTTGTTCCTGAGATCCAAGACCAAGGCTCGGGCGCCCTGCTCTTCCAGATTGCGCAGACCCTCATCGAGCTCCCCAACCGTGCGGCCGCTGAAGCTGCGAATCGCCAGATAGCCAACTTCGTCGCTCAGCATGCGACTCTTCACGGTGGCTAGCTCGATTTCTGCTCGAACGATAGATATTGAGAAGGGGTCAGCAACACCTTCGCGTCGGATGGTCAATGTGACCGCTGAGCCCTCTGGACCACGGACCAGGGAGACTGCCTCCAGCAAGTCCATATCCTCGATGGATGTCCCGCCAACTTCCAGAATGACGTCGCCGGCTTTGAGGCCGGCCTCGTCGGCCGGGCTGTCCTCGAGGGGGGAAACGATCGTGAGCCGACCTCCAATCATGTCGACTGTGGCCCCGATCCCCTCGAACTTGCCGGTGTCATCTTCGCGCACGATCGCATTCTGCTCCGGATCCACGTAGTGCGTATACGGGTCATCCAGAGCTTCGACCACGCCTTCGATGGCGCCATCGATCATCGTCTGGCGGTCTGCTTCGCCGAAGAAGTCTTTCTCGAGAATGTGCCACACATCCCAGAAGACATCAAAGTCTTCCCTTATCTCCCCCGGCGCTCCGGCGGCTGTGCGGGTCGTAATGAAACTGACGGCATCATTGACAAGCGGTACGCGGGACGCAATGCTGCTCGTCGGATATTCGGCCACGTGGACGCCGGCCGTGAAGCTGACGCCGGCGACAAGCAGCGTGAACACCACAAGAGCCGTCAGGGACAGGAAATGTTTACGCCACATAGGTTTCTCCCTCGATGATGAGTACTTGCTTGCGGATTCTGGCCAAACTTGCGGAGGTAGTCAAAGCCCAGTTTTGTAATTTTTCACACGGAAAGCGCGCGTGTTGCAGGTATTTCTGATGTTGCGACAGACACACGTAGGTGAAAAACCTGGTTTCCTCCGCTATGGTCAAAACCCAGTGACTAGTACAGCCAGTTATTATACCATAAAAAGCCCCAGAATGACCAATGGCGCCCTCGGCGTTCAAGAATTCTAAATTTGACCCTTGCGAAGGTTGCGAAGTAGCCCCACAGCGAAATAACACGCGATAACCGACGGTGATTCTACCACGAAACCGGTTCACAAACCTTCGCAAGGGTAGGGGGATTCCAGAATTTAAAACCTCCCAAAGACCCAAAGATTTATGAGGGAAATGGGCCATTTTTGGGAGGTTTATTTCCCTGGAAGTCCCTAGCCAAGCGCATCTTCTAAGTCAAATTTAGAACTGCTGCTCGTCGTTTCCTTAGACTGCCGCCAGCCACAAAGACAGAGGCCATCAAGTCCATGGCTGCAAGAAGTACGATGGCCAGATTGACCGAAATCTTTCGAGTGTACAGCAATTCCCGCTGTGACGTTCGTAGTAACGGTGCGACTTTCTGAAGTCGCTACTACGAGCCTATATCTCATAGGGATAACGCCAAAGCGGGAATTGCTGTCGAGTGTAGGCAACGGTCGGCGGTCAGTCGTCAGCCGCCGGTCGACGAAGCCTCTGGCAGCCACACAGTGAACGTCGTACCTTCCCCCACCTCGCTCTCGACATCAATGTGGCCGCCGTGCGCGTCGGCGATCCAGCGCGCAATGGAGAGGCCAAGTCCTGTACCGCCCCCCTGCCGGCTTCGCGCCTTGTCAATGCGGTAAAAGCGGTCGAAGATGTGGGGTAGCTCCGCCGGCGGAATGCCGACCCCGGTGTCAGCGACGTCGATGCGCACCCAACCGTCTCCCCGTGCCAGGCCAAGTGTCACTTGACCTCCCTCCGGCGTATACTTGATGGCGTTGTCGACGAGATTCAATAATAGCTGCCTGAGGCGGTCCGGATCGCCGGATACCACGCCCCGGTCCTCGACTGTGAGTTGGAGGTCAATCCCTTTAGCGATTGCCTGGCCCTGCCGGCACACATCGATGAGGAGGTTGTCAATTTCGACGGGCTCCCGGTGGAGCTGGACGCCGGCATCGGCCTGGGCGAGGAGTAGCAGATCGTTGATCAGTCGCGCCATCCGTTCCGCTTCTCCTTCAATCGCCGCCAGGGATTCTTGCAACACTTGCTGACGTTGATCATCTTTCTGTATTACGTCTGTCGCTGGTTGACGGACCGGCACGTCGACGCGGCGGAGCACGTCCAAGTTGCCTCGGATGACGGTTAGGGGCGTGCGAAGCTCGTGGGAGACGTCGCCGATGAAGCGCTTCTGTGTGCGGAAGAGGCGGTCGATCCGCTCCAGCATCTCGTTGAAGGTCGTTGCCAGCCGGCCAACTTCGTCCTGAGGCCCAATCTGCTGGATGCGCCGGCTCAGATCGTCGGTGCGTGTGATCTCCAGCGCTGTCTGCGTAATGCGGTCGATGGGCGACAGCGCTCGATCTGCCAGGAAGAACCCCAACGCCGCTGACAGAACGATGGCGACAACGCCGCCAGCTCCCAGGATGGTCAGAAGCTGCCGTAGTGCCCGATCAACGTTGTTTAGCGACACCCCCACTTGCAGCACGCCGATCGTTTCCCCACCCAACACCAGTGGCGTGGTCAGGATCCGAAGGTGGGCCTCTGGGGTATGGTGATCGCGCCACACCGTCTTGCCATCGAGTGCTTCTGCTACTGCGTCCGGGAGATGGGGGAGGGTTTCTCCACCGAGGTTACTGGATGTTCGCCTGACTGTGCCCTCGCGGTCCACGGCTTGGACATAGATGGGCGGCGAGGCGAATACGTCGAATTCGAGGAACCCGACTACGAGACCGATCTGCGGCATGAGGGCCGGCCGCGCTGAAGCCGTCACCGTCTCGACAGCCTGTTCCACCGTCTGGTTGACTTCGGCGTTCAGCGTAAAGAATAGCGAGTAATACAGCGCCGTCCCGAGGATGACGAGGACCAGCGCCATTACGGCACCGTATAGGATTCCAAGACGAATTCGGATGGACATGTTGTGCCGTCTAGCTCTCCCGGAGCGTGTAGCCAACGCCGCGCACCGTCTGAATCAGCCGAGGCTCCCCGTCAGCTTCGAGCTTGGTCCGAAGGTAGCGGATGTAGACTTCAATGATATTCGACTCACCCTGGAAGTCATAGCCCCACACCTGCTCGTAGATGGTGTCTCGCGTCAGGACCTGGCGGGGATGTCGCATGAAGAGCTCTAGGAGATCATATTCCTTGGCGGTGAGATCGATGGGGCGGTCGACGCGATACACCTCCCGCGTGACGGGGTTGAGCCGCAGGCCGGCGAAGTGCAGTTCGTCGCTGGTGGATGGGCGGTGCCGGCGCAGCAGAGCACGGATGCGCGCCAGTAGCTCGTCGAAGGCGAAAGGTTTGACCAGATAGTCGTCAGCGCCGGCTTCCAGGCCGGCCACGCGATCGGGGACGTCATCCTTGGCCGTCAGCATGATGACGGGGACGTCACTGTGGCGCCGCAGTTGCCGGCAGACTTCCAAGCCATCCATACCCGGCAGCATGATGTCAAGGATCACCAAGGCCGGCGAGTCCTCTTTCGCCTTCGCCAACCCCGCCTGCCCATCGTAGGCGACGTCGACGGCGTAGTCTTCGAGTAAGAGGCCTCGGCGGACAAAGTCCGCGATAGGGGCATCATCTTCCACGATCAGTATCTGCTCGGCCATCCGATATTTTCCTATCCATCATTCACGCTTCTGTGCCGAATAGCGTTGGAAATCTCACACAGCTCAATTATAGGACAGGCTCCACCCTCGAACAAGTTCGAGCGTCCCTTCGACGGAGCTCAGGACGTCGCCTGGACGCTGCAACTTGTTGCAGGCAATAGGCCGTCATGTAGCAGAACATCTGCCTACGCACTTTATCTTAAAGTGTCGTGACTGCTCAGCCACCCTTGCGAAGGTTACGAATAGCTTTTCGAATGGAGTAGTTTCTGCCTAGCGAGGACACTTCCAGCCTGCAATCTGTTCGCAAGGGTTCGACGCCTGGGTAGTTACAAAATGTCTGGCAATTGTATGCTTTGATAGACCCTGCTACAATTTGTGTGACTACTCAGGCGCTTCGTACCTACACAAGAAGAGACCGGAAAAAAGGGGTCGGTGGGGGGCGGCCGCCCCCCACCGACCCCTTTTTTCCGCATTTCGCAACTGCGAGGACAGTAGCCTGAGTAGTCACGAGGAAAATTAGCTTTTGCTGATACCGCTACACGAGGAGGAAATGATGACCACCAAGAAGTCAACGGACGAAGCGCAGGAAAGTCAATCCCAAGAGCTTAGAACCGTGCAGGAGGCGTGGGGCGAGTTCAGGTCAAGTCTGAAAGCTTGTTTGCCAGACGAGTTCTGGGAACATGAGCGAGCGTGCCGGCGTGAACTGCTGCTGGCCGGCCGTTCGCTAATCGACGCGGCCATTGAGCATCTTGAGCAGAAAGATGCGCCTCAAGAGAAGCGCACCAAGAAGATCGAGGTCGAATAAGCGCTCACTTCGATTTGCGGAGAGAACGGTCCTCCAGTACCTCGGCACGCTCGACGAAGCGGGCCGGCACGGGTATCGATTGCTGCGTCTCGTAATCGTAGGCCACCTGGATACTGCTAGCCGTCACCACCGTACGGCGTGTCTCCCGTTCCTCGATTCTGTACTCCATCACGAAGCTCTTGTTGCCAATCTCCGTAATCCGCACGCCTGTTTCGAGGCTCTCACCATAGTAGGCCGGCGAGCGATACGAGCACGTCACCTCGGCCAGGATGATGTTCAAGTCCTGCAGCGACTCCCTCTCCACTAGGCTCAACAGGTACTTGACACGCGCCGTCTCCAAGTAGGTGATCAAAACAGCATTGTTCACGTGTCCGAGCGAATCCAGATCGCGAAAACGCACCTCGATCGGCGTGACGAAATTGAAGCCTTGCACAATCGGTCAACCCTCTGTTCAACCTGCTAGCTACCCGTATCGTCACCTGGAAGAAAGCGCAGACCCTGAAGCAAACTCTTGAAGTCACTGGTGAACGACTGAAAAGCAGGCACCCTGTTGAGAGTTTCCAGTCTGATCCGTCGCGCTAGTAGTGCTCGGCATAAATAAGTCACCAGTTGCCCATCGAAATCACGGCCAGCATCCCGAGTAGGCCGGAACATAGTGGAGGCCGTATCGAGGGGTGCGGGTTCAGGATAGTACGGTACTTAGGTTCGAGCCGCACCCTTCGATACGCTTCGCTACTCAGGATGCTGTCTTGATCTAACTGGTGAAGGATTTCTGCCGAGGTGTACTAGAGGCTCATAGTACTGGGCCAGACGAGCTTTCCGACGCCGACGTTGTCCAGCAAACACTTGGTTGAGCGTCAATTCTAGCTTGTGTTTCGGGTTGTGGATGGCCTCTACCTCGTGCGGCTGGTCAGGAAACCCAAGTTGATCTGCTGACAAGTCTGTTCCGACCACTTGTCGAAAAGCCTCAACGTCGGCCGCCATCCATGCTTCTGTCATGCGGACAGGGATGATCGGTAAGAGTTCATGACAACAATCACCTTCAGCTTCCCGTACGAGTTGCCGGCCGGGTTCGATCCGTTGCTGCAGAGCCGCGTAGGGATTTGGCGCGTCAGCATCCGCATGAACGATGAGGGCATGGAACCCAGCCGCTTTCCGAGCTACGGAGTAAATGCGCTCCGCGCGGCTACTCGCCTCCTGATCGGCCTCGAGAGGAAGAGGTTCTAAGACGTCGACCATAGTAGAGGCATTCTGGCGTAGGATTCGATCCGCCGTACGCTGAATTATTACCGGCAGGAAGCGTTCGTCAGTTCGCCCTTCTGCATATAGAGCTAGGACGAGCTGTCTCATGCTGCATCGGCTCCGATGAGACGGCTCTCGGCCGCCGCCCAATCAGCACTGCGCATGTATTTCTCAACCTGCCGACGCGTGAAGAAGCGTTCATGCGGATCAGGGAGAAGCTCCGCACGAACAGGGACAATGCGGGTCACTTGCGCGGAACTACCATCCCCCGCGGGATCAACGCGGGTAGGCATGTAGGCAAACAGCAACTCGGTATCTTTCAGTTGAGCCATCATCAGGGGCGAATGAGTGTTGACCAACAGTTGTCGCAAGGGCCAGTCAGCTTCGGTGTCGTCTGTAAAATCGGCACTCAAGCTCCGGAGTAGACCCACCATCTGCGACATTCTGAAAGGGTGCACACCATTCTCCGGTTCCTCGAAACAGAGTACTCCTCTGTATTCAGGATCGTTGGCAAGGGTGATAAGCGTCAACAGGCGCAGTGTTCCATCGGACAGCGTGCGTGATGAGAAGCGACGCTCATTTTGAGTATTCGCGTAGATAACGTAGACTTCTTTCGTCTCGTCTTCTTCAACTTCGATGTTCAAGACGCCTGGAACCAGGTTAGAAAGATCGCGGGAAATATCGTTCAGGACAAACGGATTTTCACGCTCGATACGAGCTAGCGTGCGCGCTAAATTGTCTCCATTCGCCGACAATCTGGCAGGACCTCGAACTGAATTGGGACGTCGTAAGACTTCCGGGTTCAACTGTAGAAGTCGCCACTGACGCATCTCCTCGCGAACAGCGAAGACATGCGGAAACTCAGTCGTATTTACGCTCCCTAGCACGGTTCTTTCCATTGATTCGGCCGGGAATAGCCTCTTCCGTCCCTTTCGGCCATCTTGGTGCAATGCCACTGTCGCAATCCCGCTTGCTTCTACCGCGGTAGAAATGAAGGGAGTACCACGACGACTATGAGAGAGTAGCCTATGCTTTGCGGCTAGATGTCGGTCAAGCCATGCGTCCTGCCCAACTAGGATGCGCTTAAGTGACTCACGCTTTACCCGAAGATGCTCTTGTCCTTCTCGATCGTATTCTCGACCAATAACGAGCTCATAGCGCAGACGTGTATCTCGCAAGCTTTCGCTTCGCCCCCACTCGTCTCTTACGCGAGACTCGGTCAGCAACTCCACCGCGAGACTCATCTCATCGATGGATTGCCCTCCGGGAAGCAACGAGAAGAGTTCCTCAGCCTCGCCCCGGCTAGCCTGGAAAGCCGTCCGTAGGTCCTCTTTAGTTAAGTGGGACAGCAATTGCATTGCATCGAATAGGTTCGACTTCCCAACACCATTTGGCCCGACGATGACTTGAAAAGGCTCCAAGTCCAATTCAAAGTCGTGAAAAGTCTTGAACCCGTCGATCTCAATTCGTGTGAGCATGATTTATGGTCCTACCTACTCGAATGGTTCAGTGAAATGAGGGGCTGCTTCCCCCATGGAGCCAGACCACGAATAAAGTGAAAGCCCCGACGTTGTTCGGCTGACCCATCAGGAAGTCCAGCCACATCCGTCGATCCTGATACGCCCTTTCTCTCTACGAGGTATTATAGTCAGCCGGCCCTCCGGTGACAAACTGCTAAGTGGATTCAATTCCGTAATCAGTTTTGACTATCAAGATCGGTAATCCTGCTCGCTCTATTACCGATCTTGATAGTCAAAACTGACCACCGGCAGATCGCTAACGATCCTGTGACCACGCAGGCACCTTGTGCCTACACAAGAAGAGGCCTCAACTGCGAGGGCAGTAGCCGGGCAGTAGCCGGGCAGTAGCCTGAGTAGTTACACGATCCTTTGAGAAGCTAAAAACAGCCATCCTGTACAAATTCTTGGTAGGCCTCAGGGGTGTCAACGTCGAGGAGAGGGCGTTCGCTGTCGAGTGGCACGGTTACGATCTTGCCCGCGTACTGCTGGAAGATCTGCCGGCCACCCTCGTCGCCAGTGAGCTGAGCCAGTTCGGGGAAGATAGATCGATCCAGTAGAACCGGCGCCCCCCGGCGGTTCTCGTACACTGGCAGCACAATCGCTCCTTCCGCATCTTGGTACGCTGCGATGAGCCGATCGATGACGTGGGCGGTCAGAAAGGGGTGGTCGACGGGGAGGAACATGGCAGCATCGGCCGCGGGATCAACCGCTGCGAGGCCGGCGCGCACCGAGGTGCTCTGGCCAGCGCGATAGTCGGGGTTGTCAACAACGCGTACGTCTAAGCCGGCCAACGCCTGCCGAACCTCGTCGCTTGCAAAGCCGACAACGACTACAACCTCGCACAAGCACGAGGCTAGCGCTTCACAAGCCGTCCGGCGGACCAACGGCTCCCCATCAAAGGGAAGAAGCTGCTTGACGCACCCCTCGCCCATCCGCGTGGATTCGCCGGCTGCCAGCAACACCCCGGAGACCTGCCGGCGGTTCAACTCTCTGCCCGGGCTGTCTCGAGGTGGCGACTCATCGGCTCCGCTTGCCGCGCGCCAACCCCGTGGCTCACCGCGATGATCTCGGCGATGATGGATACCGCAATCTCCTCCGGTCGCTGCGCGCCAATGTCCAGACCAACTGGCGCATGGATGCAGTCGATCTGTTCCTCGGTCACCCCCTGAGCCTTCAGCTTCTCCACGCGCCGCGCGTGTGTTCGGGTGGAGCCCAGGGCGCCGATGTAGCGTGCCACACTCTCCAACGCGATCTTCAGCGCCGGGTTGTCCAGCTTCTCATCGTGGGTGAGCACGACGACGTACGAGCCGGCATCGATGTCCATTTCTTGGAGGGCGTCAGCTGGCCATCTCAGGATCAACTCATCCGCATGGGAGAAACGCTCTGCGGTTGCAAAGGCGGAACGCGCATCCACTACCGTGGTCCGAAAACCCAGCTCGTTGGCGAAAGCCACCAGTGGGATGGCAATATGCACCGCGCCCACGACGATCAGCTTCGGCGATGGTGGGTAAACGTCGATGAAGACTTCGACAGGTTCGCCGGCCACATCGAAGGCCTTTCGCTCAGAGCGCTGGCCGGCCAGCAGATCGGGGCAGTATTGGAGTACTTGGTGATTCAACTCACCCGATCCCAGGTCGCCCTCGGCCCGACCATCGGGCCAGACGAGAAGCTTGTTACCGACACCCGGGCCGGCGACCACTGTCGCTAGAGCTACGAGTTCTTCGTTGTCCAATGATCGTTTGAGCGATTTGTAGACTTCAGCCACAACAACTCCTGATCTCAACTATGTAGTGCGTATTGCGTAGTGCGTAATTCCACGTAGTCTCCAAAGTTGGGGTAAACGAAAGCATTGGACGCCTCAACTTGTTGAGGGTAAAGTTTCCAACGAGTTGGAACGTCCAATACCCTCAGTTCTCACCAGTCTAGCAGCTCTACAAACACCTCGATGTTGCCGCCGCAAGCCAGTCCAACGTCCCACGCCTGCTCATCGGAGATGCCGAACTCAACTAGCTTCGGCCTACTCGTTTTCATTACCTGCTGCGCCTCCTCGAAGACGGCGCCCTCCACGCAGCCACCGCTTACAGAACCAACCATGTCGCCGGCCGACGACACGGCCATTTTCGCCCCCAGCGGTCTCGGTGCTGAGCCATAGACTTTGACGACTGTGGCAATCGCCACATTTTTGCCCTCCGCACGCCAACGCTCGACAGCGGCCAGGATTTCGCGCACGCTCAGACCCTCCAGTCAATGTCATTAAGATAAGCTGGGGCCGGTCTCCCGACCGCGCCCCTGGCTCGGTCTGCTAGCGAAGCGGCGACCGGCCAGAGCACTAACTTAATGACATTAACCCTCCAGTGACTACTCGACCTGTACCTGTGGAAGCTCATCTTCTAACCGATCCACTGGCGACGTATTTTCGGCGAACCGAAGTGGGCGCTGCCGGCGTACGGGACGCCGTTCGCCGAGGCGCTCCAGTAAATCGCCCAGTTGCTCGAGGCTCGCGAGATTATGGACTGGCATGAAATCATCGATGTAGGGCAGCGCAACCTGAATACCCCGCGTGAGCGGTTCGTAGTCGACGGAGCCCAGGAGCGGGTTCAGCCAAACGAGTCGATGGCAGCTCAATTGAAGTCGCCTCATCTCACGCTCCAGCAGCTCGATGTCGCCACGATCCCAGCCATCACTGATGATGATCGCGATGGCGCCTTGCCCGAGAACGCGCCGCCCCCACTCGTAGTTGAAGGTCTTCAGGGCCTCGCCGATGCGGGTGCCGCCGGCCCAATCCTCCACAGCATCTGCCACATAATCCAGCGCCTCGTCGACATCGCCCTGTTTGAGATGCCGCGTAATCCGCGTCAGGCGGGTGCTGAAGACGAAAGCCTCGACTTTCTCGAGGCCATTGGTAATGGCATAGATAAACTGGAGCAACACGCGGGAGTAGCGTTCCATAGAACCGCTAATGTCGCCGATCACCACGAGAGGCCGGCGCTTCTGCTTGCGGCGCCGCCAGGCTAGCTTGAGCGGCTCACCGCCATAGCGCAGATTCTGTCGAAATACACGCCGCATATCTAGGTAAGACCCACGCGGAGATCGTATCTTGCGCCGGGTGCGCCGCTGCTCAAGCTCCCATACCATTTCGTGCATCAGGCGCTTCACCTCAGCGAGCTCGTCCTCAGTGAGTTCAGAGAAGTCCTTACGTCGTAAGACCTCGCGCTCACTGTAGGTGAAGATTTCGTCAAGAGACGGCTCCTCCGACTCACGCTCAAGCCCCTTTGCCGTATCGTCACTCTCAGTCGGGACCAGTTCCTCCTGGCGAAGTTCGGGTGTTTGCTGCAAGAGCTGATTCAGGTCAAGCTTCGCCAGGTCGCCGGCCTCCCGTGTCTGCCAAAACAGATCAAAGGCGCGATCGAAGAGCGCTAGGTGCTCTCGCTGATTGACTAAGATCGTGCGCGCCGTATTCTTGAAGTCCTCGCGCCGGCGCATGTTGATGTGATCCAGTGCCTCAACCAGGTCGATGATCTGCATCGGGATCACCTCCATGCCCAAGGTGCGCAACATGCGCCCGAAGAGCAGGATGTTGCGCAGCAGATACCCTTGACCGCCGCGAATCTCACGCTCGATCTGCAGTGTCATACCGCGCACGCCAGCAACCTCCATCTTCTTAGCTCACCGGCTCGTTGTGACATATTCAGGTCTCAGTGAGTACCGATTATGCTTAATTGTCGGTTAGCATCCTGAGTAGGTCGAAACGAAGTGGAGATCGTATCGAAGGGTGCGGCTCAAGCAACGCCTCGAGGCAAACCCGCACCCTTCGATACAGCTTTCGCTTCGCTACAGCTTACTCAGGATGCTGGTCAACGAATTAAGCATAATCGGCAGTGAGTGTATGATGGATGATTGTAGCGACCAATGCTGTTGCCGTACTTACTTGGCGCTCGGCCGCTGATGAGGCACCGTGAATTTCCAATCCGAGCCGGCGGGCTAACATCGCTGCGTGGCAATCCTCACTGTATCTCAATAACGACTTTGCCGAAGTGGCCGTGTTCCTCCATCAGATGGTGGCCGTCGCGGATCTCCTCAAGCGGCAGGACCGTGTCCACGACGGGGTGGAGATGGCCCTCGCCGATCAGCTGCAGCGCCGAGGCTAGATCCTGGTACGTGCCGCCGTTGGAACCGAGAATGCTGAGCTGGCGGTGATAGATTTGTCCGATTCCGATCTCAACTTCGGCGCCGGAGTGGGAGCCGCAAGTCACCAGCCGGCCATTCCGCGCCAGCGTCTTCAACGCCGCCGGCCACGTGACCGCCCCGACGTTGTCCTGCACCAGATCGGTGCCGCGTCCATTGGTCACTTCCAAGACGCTCGCGACCCAGTCTTCCTCGCGGTAATTGAACACCTCGTCGGCGCCCAGCTCACGGGCGAGCGTCATCTTCTCGGGTGTCGAGGTGGTGGTGAAGACGTGAGCGCCGGCATGATGCGCGATTTGGATGCCGGCCGACGCCACACCACCGCCGGCCCCGAGAATCAAAGCACGCTCGCCGGCCTGCAACTTCCCGACGCGGACGAGCATGTGCCACGCCGTCATGAAAACGACTGGAATGGCAGCCGCCTCAGTGAAAGAGAGGTTCGCCGGTTTCGGCAGTAAGTTCTCGGCCGGCACCACCGTGTACTCGGCCAGCCCGCCGTCGATGTGTTCGCCGATGATCTGGTGGTCGGGGCACGTCGTGGGCTCGCCGCGCCGGCAGAACTCGCAGGTGCCACAGGTGACAAGCGGATACACCAAGACCTCGTCGCCTGTTTCCCAGCCGGCCACGCCTGGCCCGAGGGCGTCGATGGTGCCGGCGATGTCGCCCCCGCCGATCAGCGGCAAGGGAATCGTTCCAAACTTCGGACCGCGCCGCACGCCAACGTCAAGCCAGTTCAGGGCACAGGCGCGTACCCGCAGGCGCACCTCGCCAGGGCCAGGTTCCGGAATCGGGATTTGCTCCAACTGGATCTTGTTGCGGTCTCCGTGTTCGCGCAAGACAGCGGCTGTCATATTGCTCATGCGATGTCGGTACCTCCAACGGGATAGATGGTCCGCAATGTTCCCACGGACAGAAGGAAACACGGACGTTTAACTTTTTCTGTATCAGTTTTGACTATCAAACATCGTAATCCTGTCCGGCCTATTATCGATCCGGATAGTCAAAAACTGACTTTATCCGTGTTTCTTTCCATCCGTGAGAGACTGTTGATCACCCCTCAGCTTGGGGCGCATTGCGTGTATACCGGAACTGTTTACTGTTCACCGTTCACTGAGTTTAGGTGAATCGGCATGTTCGCCGTACAGATGGCACAGAGCGTATTGTTGCTGATCCACCTCCACCCACGGCGGGAAAGAATCCAGGCAGGCCTGCATCACTTCGGGACAGCGTTCCTGGAAGGGGCAGCCGGGCGGGATGTCGGTCGGCTTGGGTACACCCTCGCGGATGCGGGGACGCACGCGGGCCAGCGATGGATCGGGGACCGGCACCGCCGAGACCAGCGCTTGTGTGTAGGGGTGTTGCGGATTCTCGATAACGTGTGGTGTCCCACCTACGCGTGCCGGCCCAATCTCCACGATGCGGCCCAGGTACATCACCGCGATGCGATCACAGGTGTATTGCAGCAGCGAGAGGTCGTGCGAAATGTAGAGCGTCGTCAGGCCCATCTCGCGGGCCAGGTCACGCATGGTGTTCAGGATGCCGGCCCGCACCGACACGTCCAGCATCGACACCGGCTCATCGGCCACGAGGAAATCGGGGTCCAGCACCAGCGAGCGGGCCAGCACCACGCGCTGCAACTGCCCACCGGAGAGCTGGTGCGGATACTTGTTCAGGAAAGCCTCTGGCGGCCGCAGGTTCACACGGCGCAGTGTACTCAGGATGCGCTCCAGCCGATCTGACTCCTTCTCCCAGCCGTGGATCAGCAACGGCTCGACGAGCGAGCGATAGATGGTGAAGCGCGGGTTCAGTGCCTCGTACGGATTCTGAAACATGAGCTGCGCTCGCTGGCGAAAGGCTTTCAGCGCTTCCCCTTCCAGACCGGAGATATCTTGCCCTTCGAAGAGAATACGCCCCGAGGTCGGCTCCAGCATTTTCACTAGCAGGTTGCCCGTCGTCGTTTTGCCGCAGCCGGATTCGCCGGCTAGCCCCAAGCTTTCACCGCGCCTCAAAGTGAAAGACACCTCGTTGACGGCGTAGACCGTCTGCGCCGGCTGACCGCGCACGAGGCCGGCTAGCCCACCGCCGACGTGAAATTCCTTCGACAGATCCTGGACCTCTAGCAGCACGCTATCTTTTTGAGAAGCACTCGTCGGTTCATCCGACGGTGCATCCCAGACCAGGGTACCGGCGTCAGTCGCATGCGTCTTTTGTTCAGTCACTGGCGACCCCTTCCAACATCTGCGCTTGAGATTTCTTCTCGTACTCCGGATCTTCGGCAGCATCTGTCTCCGCCCAAGTGCGGTAATCCGATGCCTCGGTTCTCAACGTGTCCATCTCATCGGCACGCAGACAGGCGGCCAGGTGGTCTGGCTCGATCCCTTCCAGCGGCGGGTCGATCTGCCGGCACCTTGGCTCGACAAACGGACAGCGGTGAGCGAAGCGACAGGCCGGCGGCGGCTCCACCAGATCAGGCGGATAGCCCTCGATGGAAATCAGCACGTCGCGCGGCTGAACGAGGTTCGGATACGCGTTCTGGAGCCCGAGGCTGTACGGATGGTAGGGCGCCTCGAAAAAGGGACCGGCCAGCGCTTGCTCTACCACGCGGCCGGCGTACATCACGGCCACCGAATCGCACGCCTGGGCGACGACCGAGATATCGTGCGTGATGAGCAGCACGGTGAGATCCAGCTCCATCTCCAACTGCTTCAGCACTTCCAGCACCTGGTGCTGCACAATGACGTCCAGTGCGGTGACCGGCTCGTCGGCGATGAGGATCGTCGGGTCCAAGGCCAGGGCCATAGCGATGATGGCACGCTGCTTCATCCCGCCGGAGAACTCGTGCGGGTAGCGGGTCAGGTTGGCGGTGTCCAGGCCGACAAGCTCGAAGAGCTCGGCGGCGCGGCGCTTGGCGCCCTTCTCGTCGTAATCGCCGCGCACCGTCAGGATGGCTTCGACTTGGCTACCGACCCGCTTCACGGGGTCAAGCGAATCCATCGACGCTTGCGGTATCGTGGCGATTTCTTTCCAGCGCAGGTCTCGCATTTCGTTCTTGGAGAGCTTCAGCAAGTCGCATCCCTGAAACCAGATTTCGCCGGCCAGGATCCGAGCGTTGCGCGGCAACACCTGCACGACGGCGCGCATCAGCGTCGTCTTGCCACAGCCCGATTCGCCGATGACGCCCAGGTGCTGGGCCGGCGCCACCGACAGCGACACCCCATCCACCGCACGCACCATCCCGCGCTGCGTCTGATATCCGACGACGAGATCTCGAATCTCAAGTAAAGCCATCAATCACTCCCTCGAATGGAAAATGGAAGGCGGAAGGTGGAAGGTGGAAAGTGGAAAGTGGAAGATGGAAAGGGGAAAATGGAAGGGGGAAGAGGGAAAGGGGAAAAGGGTGAGAGTCCATCCTCCAACATCCATTCTCCATCCTCCATTCTCCAACTTCCATCCTCCATTCTCCATTCTCCGTCACATTCGCCTCAGACGCGGGAACAGAACCTCTTCGAAGCCGCGGCCGATAAAGAAGCCGGCCATCACGGCAAGCATGATGAACAACCCAGGCGGGATGATCCAGTACCAGGCCCCGCGCGACATCGCCTGAGAGACAAAAGCATCCTGAAGCATGAAGCCCCAGCTCACCGCCTCGGGGTCGCCGAACCCGAGGAAGCTGACGCTAGCCTCGGTGAGAATGGCCCAGCCGATAGCCAGCGAACCGTAGAGAAAGGTCAGAGGCAGGATGCTGGGCGCGATGTAGAGGAAGATGGTGCGCAGATCGCTGGCCCCCGACACCTTGGCCGCACGCACAAACGCCCGCTCCTTGACGACCAGTACCTGCGAGCGGATGACGCGCCCCGTGTCGCGCCACAGCAGGGCGGCCATGGCAACCACGATGTTCCAGACACTCGGCTTCAGGAACGCCACTAGGACGATGACGAAGGGCAGGAACGGGATGCCGAAGGCGATGTCGGCCAGGCGCATGAGGATGGCTTCGATCCAGCCGCCGTAGTAGCCGGCAATCAGGCCCACCAGCGTGCCCAGAATCGCCACCGCCATCGCCGCCGAGAAGCCGACCAGCAA
>JAANWY010000138.1 GCA_018263655.1 Anaerolineales bacterium
TCTAAACTCGGGAGCTCATTCACGAACTGGAACGCGCCGTCTCGGGCGAAGTGCGCTTCGATAAGTATTCGCGCGTTCTCTACAGCACAGATGCCAGCATCTACCAGATCGAGCCTATTGGCGTTGTGTTGCCCCGCGGTACAGAGGACGTCATCGCGACTTTGGAAGTTGCATCGCGTCACGGCGTGCCGGTGCTCCCCCGGGGAGGGGGGACTAGCTTGGCCGGCCAGACCGTAGGTCACGCGATCCACATCGATATGTCGAAGTACATGAACCGCGTTCTGGAAGTCAACGCCGAGGAGGGCTGGGTTCGCGTACAGCCGGGTGTCGTTCTTGAGCATCTGAACCGGCACGTCGCCTCATACGGACTACAATATGGTCCCGACCCGGCCAGCGCGGACCGGGCCACAATGGGCGGCATCCTCGGCAATAACTCCACCGGCTCTCACTCCATCCTCTACGGGCGCGCCGTCGATCACGCCCTGGAAGCCGACGTGGTCTTGGCGGATGGGACACCAATCCACACCGGCCGGCTGGACGAGGCCGGCGTCCAGGCCAAGATGCAGCAAGATGGTCTGGAAGGCGACATCTATCGCGCTGTGCGCCAGCTTGTCGCCGATCACCAGGACGTCATTCGAGACAGCTTCCCCAAGCACTGGCGGCGCGCCGGCGGGTACAATGTGGACGAAATCGCCCGTCAGATGAAGGGGGAAGAGCCCTTCAACCTGCTCCAACTCCTGGTCGGATCCGAGGGCACCTTTGCCACTTTTACCGAATTGAAGCTTAACTTGGTGGCACGTCCTCCGATGACGGCCTTGAGCATCGTGCATTTTGACGATCTCGTCGATGCTATGGCAGCCACGCCCGTCATTCTCGAAAGCGACCCGTCGGCGGTCGAAGTTCTCGACGAGATGGTCATCCGGCTCGTGCGCGAGCGACCCGAATACGCGCGCCGGCTCACGTGGATCGAGGGCGAGCCGAAGGCTGTCCTAATTGTCGAGTTCTACGGCGAGTCAGAGGCCGAGCTGCGGAGCAAGCTCGACGCACTGGAGGAGCGCTTGGCGCGGCACAAGATGGGCACGGCGATCGTACGCGCCATGAGCGCCGAGGAAAAGGACCGCGTGTGGAGTGTGCGCAAGGCCGGCCTGGGCTTCCTCATGGGGTTGCCTGGCGATCACAAGCCGATTCCCTTCATCGAGGACCCAGCGGTACCCGTCGAGCACCTGGCGGCCTACGTGCGGGGCGTGCGGGACGTGTGCCGCGCTTACGACGCTCGGATGGCGGCCTACGCTCACGCCAGTGCCGGCTGTGTTCACGTCCGCCCGTTGATCAATCTCAAAGAGGGCAACGAAATTGAAAAGATGCATGCCATCGCCGTCGCTGTGAGCAACCTGGTGGAGAAGTACGACGGCGTCATGAGCTCCGAGCACGGGGATGGCCTGGTTCGCAGCGAGTTCAACGCGCGCCTCTTCGGACCGGAGCTCTACGACCTGTTCAAGCAGGTCAAACACGCCTGGGATCCCGAGGGCATCATGAACCCGGGCAAGATCGTCGACACCCAGCCTATGACCGACAACCTGCGGTTTGGCTCGGACTATCACACTCAGTCCACCCAAACCTACTTCCGGTACCCGCACGAAGGGGGTTTCGCGCGGGCCATCGAGATGTGTAGCGGCATCGGCATCTGCCGCAAAGAGGGCAGCGGCACCATGTGCCCCTCTTACAGGGCGACGCGCGAGGAAGAACACTCAACCCGCGGCCGGGCCAACGCACTGCGTGCTGCCATGTCGGGTGTGTTGCCCCCCGAAGACCTGACCAGCGACCGGATGTTGGAGGTGCTGGATCTGTGTCTGGAGTGCAAGGGCTGCAAGGCTGAGTGCCCCTCGGCCGTCGATATGGCCAAGCTCAAGTACGAAGTCCTGGCTCAACGTGTTAAGAAGTATGGCCCATCTCTCCTATCGTTGATCTTCGGTAACATCCACACTCTCAGCCGGCTGGGATCAACCCTGGCGCCGTGGTCCAATTGGCTGCTCGACAACCCGCTGTCCAAGACCTTATCCGAGCGCTTGGGTCTAACTCCCGAGCGCCCCTTTCCCAAATTCGCCAGCGAACCGTTCGATGTCTGGTTCCGCAGGCATCACCACACTGACCGGCGAGCCGCGAAGGGCCAGGTTGTCCTGTTCCACGACACCTTCCTGACCTACAACACGCCGTCCATTGGGCGAGCAGCGGTGAAGGTTCTGGAGGCGGCCGGCTACGACCCGATCCTGGTGGAGCGCCGTAAGTGCTGCGGGCGCCCTATGATCTCCAGGGGCTTGTTGGAGCAGGCCAAAGCCAACGCCGAACACAATATCAATCTGCTGGCGCCGTACGCCGAGGCCGGCATTCCCATCATCGGCATCGAGCCCAGTTGTCTGCTGACACTTCGGGACGAGTATCCGGTGTTGGCGGACGACCCGCGCGCCGGCATCGTGGCCGAGAACAGCTACCTCATCGAGGAGTTCATCGCCAAGCTGCTGGGCCAGGGCGAGCTGGACCTGGCATTCAACGGTCGCAAGCCCGAAAAGGTGCTGGTGCACGGCCACTGCCATCAGAAGGCGCTGGTGGGGGCCAATCCGACGTTGCGGATGCTGCAACTGCTGGGCAGCAGTGTGGAAGAGGTGGATTCGGGCTGTTGTGGCATGGCCGGCTCCTTTGGTTTCGAAGCGGAGCACTACGATATCTCGATGAGGATTGGGGACCTGCGGCTGTTGCCGGCTGTGCGCGCCGAAGAACCGGCCACGGCCATCGCGGCCGCCGGCACCTCGTGTCGCCAGCAGATAGCGCACGGGGCCGGTCGGACGGCGCGACATCCGATCGAGATTTTGGCAGACGCACTGGCATAGCTCACGCCAGACGCACTGGCGTAGCTCACGCCAGACGCACTGGCATAGCTCACGCCAGACGCACTGGCGTAGCTCACGCCAGATGCTCCGAGAGGGGTGATTTGACAGATTTGCGCTCCTCGTCGACTTCGTAACTACTCAGGTGACCGGCACTTTGTCTCGAAATACTCAGGATGACGAGGTATGCCAGGTGTTGAAAGGCTATCTGGAACCGATGTTTGTAAGTGCCGGTCACCTTGGCGGTCTTGAAGTGTAGC
>JAANWY010000139.1 GCA_018263655.1 Anaerolineales bacterium
TCCTGAGTTCATCGAAGGGGGTGCGGCTTGTTCGAAGAACCGTCGCAAACCCGCACCCTTCGATACGGTCTCCACTTCGTTTCGACCTACTCAGGATGCTAGTCCTGATACCTCCTGAACGGTTACCTGCTGAGAACACACCGAGACAAAGCGGCGGGAGATCGGGGGACGCCCCCCGATCTCCCGCCGCTTTTGCTCTCACTCGTCGCCCAGAAGCTAGTCGCTTGCGGGCGTGTAGCGCCAAGCTCAGGGAGCAGCCTCCTCACCCAGGACCTTCGCCTGGAACTGCACAAACTCGTATCGGAAATTGAAGTCCTCGGGCGCCAACTCGATACTGGCTGGGCTACTGAGGCAGCTCTCCAATGAGAAGCCGGCATAGCCGCGCGGCAGCGTCGCGCTGACACTGACGCCCTCTGAAGCGTCGAAGCCCGAGAAGTTCACCAGGCCAAGGGGCTTGGTCTGCTGCGTCAAAGTCGCACCGCTCGGGAAGGCCAGCGTGACAGGCACGTCCGGCAGCGCAATATCCAGGCCGGACTGGAAGAAGCCGTCGCAGCGATAGTCGATGTACACACGTGCTGTGAGGCTGTCCTTGCCGGCCGGCGACTGCGGAAGGAGGAGGTTGATCCGGCCCTCACCACCAGGCTGGTAGCGCACATCGTCGGCTGGGATGAGCCCGTTGAGCCCGTCTTCCATCTCCATGTATTCGCGCCAGGCCTGCTCGTAGCTGATGCCTAGCTGCACTTTGTCAGGGTTGTTGGCAAACGTCTCATAGCCATCGCCACCTCGCGCCAGGAAGTCGTTGGTGACAATTCTGAGGTTCGGCGCACCTTCAACCACTTCGCCGTTCTGAACAATCACCGTGCCATCGTCGAGAGCCACGTTGAAGACGCGGCTGCCCACCTCTTCATTCGGGTCGTAAGTCACCGCGAGGCCTGAGACCTGTAGGAACTGCCCCCCTTGCCCTGGCAGCTCTGAGGCCGAATTCTCGAAGATGGCCTTCAAGTTTGCCGGCGTCACCTCGTTGATGACCGTCACGAAATTCGGGAACGGCAGCACGTTGAGCGTGTCCTCGCGGGTGATGTCACCGGGCACGACACCAGTTGTGGGGAGAACGTCGCCGGCATTCTGACGGATGCCGCCGCCGTTCGTCACAGCAACGACCGGGTTTTCCTCGCCGCGCGACGGTAGGTCGAAATTGGCTGCGAGCCGATCATAGGCGAAGACCAACGAGTCGGCTATCACGTTGCCGGCGTTGCTTTCTTGCGTCCGCACGGTGTTGCGCGAGACGTCAAGCAGCACCTCGGTGGTTGCTACCACGCTCGTGGCGAACTGGTCCAGGCAAGCTTGGAGCGGCTCATTGACGGCCGCGACAACGTCTGGATCGGGCGTTACGGTGTCTGTCAGCCCGAGTTCCTCGGCCGCTGCACTGTCTGGGATGACGCGGCGAGTGTAGCTGGTATCGGTGAGGATACTGGCAACTTCGCCAGCGGCGTCGAATGCCACATCAAGGCGGCCCAGATACTTGTAGTTGCCGGCTGTTGTCACAACGTAGACTGTGCGCCCCCCGGCATCTGTCACTTCGATCGGGTAGGTGCCCTGAATGGGGGCTTCTTCTCCTGGCATCAGCTCTGTGTCATCGTCGATGGCTGGGTTTTCCAACAGTTCGTCACCGCCGCCGGCTACAGCGACGTCAACTCGGTTGAGGAGCTCGATCAGCACTTGATCATTATCGATGTCTTGCAGGTGACTCACGAAGATGATCTTGCGCACACCATGATCGTCGTACAGGCGATCGATCTCTTCCTGCACAGCGGTAGCGGTGCTTTCCAGATCGGATGTCGTCACCTCAACGTCACGTGGCGAGGAGACGGTGGGTAACGTCCATGTCGTGGCGCCCACAATCCCGAAGCGCTGGTTCGTTACGGTATCGGTCACGATTGCTGAACCGCCGATCACGCGCCCATTGGTGACGGGCACTTCGATTAGCCCATCAGCGTCAATCAGATCAGCGAAACCAGTCTCACTGCTGAAGTCCAGGTTCGCGCTGAGGAAGGGCTGCGTGACCGGGCCATCGGCTGAAAAGGCACGGATGAAGTCTTCCAGGAAATCGGGCGAGTAGTCGAACTCGTGATTGCCAAGAATATGCGCGTCGTACGGAATATGTCGCTGGGCCACAGCGTCGTAGATTGGCTGATCGGCCGACTGGCTGCAAATGAGCGTCGCGCTGGCCAGGAAGGCGTCGCCGGCATAGACGTTGAGGACTGCGTTACCGGCATCTCTCGCCTCGGCGATGTTCTGGTCTGTCAGGGTCTTGAAGGCTGCGACACCGCCAATCGGCAACTGGACCGTCACCGAACCCGTGGCGACGGGACTCGTGAGTGACAACAAGGACGACTCGCCGTCGTTGTTGTGGAGCAACGTGAGCGTGCCGGCACCGTCTGGGCCGTCTTGCGCGAGGCCGAGCGTGCCGGTAGCGACTTGGTTCGGACCCTCGGCTGTGACAACACCTATCGGCACAAACACGAGCGTGGCGAGAATAAGGAAAATGATGGGGCGGTTATTCATTTCAGCTCCTCCTTGCTAGATGATGTGGGATTGAACAATTCGAGAGAAAACATGTGAACTAGGCTTAGCTGGTTCGACGTCCCCTACCAACTCAAGCGTTGCCAAGACCTCAGCGGTTGGGCTACCCCAGTTGTTCGAAGAGAGCTTGGCTGGTGAGCAGACCGGCCGGCGTATCTCCAGCCGGGTCGAAGGGCGGACGTACAGGGATGACGCCTCGCCCGCTGGCTCGATCGACCTCCCGAGATGTGAAACCGGTGGAAGGAGGAGCCAGAATGTGGACGGAGAAGGGGTTGTCCTCCGTGATCGAGCGGATGTCGCGACCACCTTCGCTAGCGGCGATGATCAGGGCTGTTCCCCGTCGCGTCGCGCGCTCGAGGGCGGCGTCGAACAGAAGCGCCGGCTCTAACCGGGGGAGCCGGCCGCGCGCTGCCTCTTCTGCGGCGCCTACAATGATCTCGTGCCAATCCTCGAGCATCTGATCGTCGTATGCATTCAGCCCGGGCACTTCGCAACGATCGCAGGCCACCGGTACGAACTCGACAACACCTAGCTCGGTGCCTCGGCGCAAGATCGCCTCGAACTCGTCGGGGGTTACGAGACCCTGATATAGGCTAATCTTGGTTCGGCGCTCGCCTTCGGCTAGTGTCTTCTTGACCACTTGCCCGACGGTGGCTTCGTCGCCGTTCCTTGCCAGGACAATCTCGTGCTCCCAGCCTGAATTGTCGAGTACGATCAGATGATCGCCTGGCCTGAGCCCAAGCGTCGTCAGGTACTGTGTAAAGTCGGATGGGAATGACACTCTGTCAATCTCGATCCAATCAGGGGAAATGAATAGTCGGCGCATGGTCTTATCTCAGTCTTTCTGTGTGGCGGTCAACGCGACCCAATCTTGGTCTTGTCTGCGTTCTCGCACGCGAAGGCCGGCTGACGCGAGTGCCTCCGTGACCGCGTTCGCGTACTCTTCGATGATTCCACTCGCGATGAGAGTGCCGCCACGGGCCAAGTAGGTTGCCAGATCGCCTGCCAGTTTCATGATGACGTCCGCCAGGATGTTCACGACGATGCAGTCCATTGAGTGCGGCGCGATCTCGATCGTCCCCAGCGTACCCTCCGCAATCTGCACTCGGTCAGCTACACCGTTTGTCTGGACGTTTTCTCGTGCGACCTTTACGGCGATAGGGTCGAGATCGATACCGATGACCTGACGGGCACCCAGCTTCGCTGCGGCGATGGCCAGAATGCCGGACCCGGTTCCCACATCCAACACGCACCCCTTGTCTAGCCTTTCCGTCTCAAGAGCGTGTAGACAGAGCCGCGTTGTTGGATGGAGTCCAGTTCCAAACGCCATGCCGGGATCCAGCCGCAAAATGAGTTCATCTCCCTGCGGCGCGTAGGACTCCCATGAGGGAGCGACGACAAAGCGCTGCCCAATGTGTTGGACACTGTAACTCTTTTTCCAGGCTTCGGCCCAGTCTTCTTCGGTCAGCTCGTGAAACTCCGGGACAGGGATTGGGTACAGTTGGGACAGGTGCCAAAGTGCTTCTTCGATTTCACGCCGGCGCCGTACACTGCTGCCGTTTACGGGTAGATATGTCTTGACGCTGACGATGGGATCGCCGGCGTGCGGCGAGTCATCCTGATGGACGAGGGTCTCGACGACGGCGCCACCTTCCCCCAGCCGGTCGAAGACTTCGACGATGGCTTCGGCGGCTTCGCCATCAGCCTGCACGCTGACCTCGATCCATCGCAAGGAGGTAACCCTCGATCAGACGCCGAAGGTGTCCTTCAGCCAGTCCCGGAAGTTCTTGCCGCGTCGTGGGATGACTTCTTTGCCGAGTGTCTTGGACAGCGCTTGGAGTAGCTCTTTCTGCTCGTCGGTCAGGTCCGTGGGCGTCACGACGAACACGCGCACCACCTGATCGCCGCGACCTGCGCGGCGCAGATGTGGTACACCGTGGCCGGCCAGGCGGAAGGTTTGACCCGTATGGGTACCGGGCGGAATCTCCAGTATTTCTTCCCCGTCCAGTGTCGGAACCTCCACTTCGTCGCCCAACGCCGCCTGGGCTACGTTAACCGGCAGTTCAAGATAGATGTCGGTCTCTCGTCGCTCAAAGAGTTCGTGCGGCTTCACGTGGATGTTGACATACAGGTTGCCGGGCGGCCCACCACGCTCACCGGCGTCCCCCTCACCCGTCAGCCGAATGCGTGTTCCATCATCAACGCCGGCCGGAATCTCAATTGATATGACTTTACTGCCGTGGACACGTTTCCGCCCACGACATTGGCTGCACGGTGTGTTGATTACTTCCCCCGTGCCCTCACAGCGGGGACATGTCACGACGGTGACAAAGGACCCGAAGAGCCCCGACTGCTGGGCCTGACGCACTTCGCCGGCGCCGGCGCACTGGACACAAGTGACCGGCGCGGTCCCGGGTTCAGCGCCGCTGCCACCGCAGACATCACAAGCCTCCCACCGAGGCACTTCGACTTCCTTTTCGGTTCCGAACACGGCTTCCTCGAACTCCAGCCTAACATCGACCCGCAGGTCTCGGCCTCGGGCCGGCGCTTGTCGTCCTGCCGTCCGGGTGCGGGTCCCAAAACCGAAGAACTCATTGAAGAGATCGTCTATGCCGAAGCCGGAGAAATCACCGGGTCCGTGGCCAAACTGATCGGCGTCGTGCCCGAAGCGGTCATACATCGCTCGCTTCTCGTCATCAGACAAAACCTCGTACGCTTCTTTGACTTCCCGAAACCGATCTGCTGCATCTGGTGCGTCGTTTACGTCAGGGTGAAATTCTCGAGCTTTGCGGCGATAGGCGCGCCGGACCTGATCTCGATCTGCGTCTTGGCCAACGCCTAGCACCTCGTAGTAGTCTCGTTTTGTTGCCATGGTGAAGTGTCTGACAATCCTTAATTACAAATCCTTGAATGAACACAGTCTTTGAACGACCATTATCTAACCATTATCTAACCATTATCTAGTGGTATCCGTTCAGGTAGTGGGGACCCTTGCGAAGGTTTGCCAATCGCACTCGGGTTGAAGGGCCCCTCGCCAGTCGAAAATCGGCCTCTTGCCAAGGCGCTGCCACGGTTACTCCCAACCTTCGCAAGGATAGCTGAACGCTTACATCTAGTGTACTCCAACCCCACGCCCGCGTCAAACGTGATTCTCAAGCTGTGCCGTGGAGTTCGCGCAAGAGCCGGCTCATGAGGTCAGACATGTATCTGACGGCCCCGACGGCTCGCTCATACGGCATGCGAACTGGGCCTAGCACGCCGAGCGTGCCTCGGGTACCGGCGGCCCCATAGTCTGCCAGGACTAGGCCATAGTTGCTGACGGCGTCCCACCGGTCTTCGCCGGCGATGATAACGCGCACACCGCGGTGACGCCATGCCACATCGGCCAGTATCGGCTCAAGGTAGTCTCTGCTTTCGAAGACTTGCAGGACTTCCGTCGCCCGGCCGGCGTCGGAGAATTCTGGTTGTTGCAACACATACTCCAGGCCGGCATGGATCATTTCGCCGCTGTGCCGGCGATCAACACTGGCCATCAGCTCCAGCACCCATTCGACGACCTGCGGAGCCGGCGTAAGCTCCGGGAACTTCGCGGCTGCAATGGCGTGTCGGTCCAGACCAACCAGTTGCTCGTTGAGTTGATCGGCCAGCGCTGAAAGTTCTTCCTGAGTCCGCGTCTCGGCTAGGTGAAAACGTGCCTGCTCTACTGTGCTGTCAGCTAGCACCAAGACAAGCAACACGAGATCGGCATGTAACGCGACCAGTTCCATGTGCTTGAACTGGCTGCGAGGAGACTTGGGCGCCGTGACAAGCGAGGCGGAACTTGCGACCTGAGCCAGCACCAAGGCGGATAATTGCATCCACGCTTCCGGTTCCCAGCCGGCTTCCGCGAACTGTTCGCGAATCGTGCGCCGTTCGCGCGATTCCAGGCTGCCAGTCTCCATCAGTTGTTCGACGAAGTAGCGGTAGCCCTTGACGCTCGGCACGCGGCCGGCAGAGGTATAGGGGTGCGTAAGGTAGCCGGCTTCTTCCAGCGCGGCCAACTCGTTGCGGATCGTTGCTGAACTGACGCCCAGGTCGTGCTCATCCGCGATTGCGCCTGAACCGACAGGCGCGGCAGTGACGATATAATCTCGAATTACAATTGCCAGAATCGCTTTGCGGCGCTCGGTGAGCTCAATCATGATTGAATTCTAGCACTCTCCATCCCTGAGTGCTAGAAATAATAGCATGCGTGCCGGACCGTGTCAAGAAATCGCGCCCGAGTTCAATCATTTTGACAGTCACGATCCTTTGGAGGTAAGCGTTCAGAGGGCAACCCATGGAGCATCCCTTCGACAGGCCCTTCGACAGGCCCTTCGACAGGCTCAGGACGCCGCTCAGGACGCCGCCTGAGTAGACCAAGGCGAAGCCGAGGTCGTATCGAAGCGACGTCCTGAGTTCATCGAAGGGGGTGCGGCTTGTTCGAAGAACCGTCGCAAACCCGCACCCTTCGATACGGTCTCCACTTCGTTTCGACCTACTCAGGAT
>JAANWY010000014.1 GCA_018263655.1 Anaerolineales bacterium
AAGCCCTACCGCTGGAAGAATACGGCGACTGTCTGGTGGGCCGGCTCACCGGCAACGGCGAAGCGCACATCATGCTCATGGGCCACCTGGACACGGTCTACCCCGACGGCACGGCGGCCGCGCGCCCCATGCAGATCGAGGGCGACCGTATCCTGGGGCCAGGCGTGAGCGACATGAAGGCCGGCCTCCTGACCGGACTCTACGCCGTCTCGGCGCTGCAAGCCGCCGGCTTCGACGACTTCGGGGAGATTGTGTTCTTCTGCAACTCCGAAGAAGAGGTCGGCTCGCCGGCGTCGAAAGACCTGTACGCCGACGTCGCCCAGGAAGCCGACGCGGCGCTGGTGCTGGAGGCCGCGCGCGCCAACGGCCACATCGTCAGCGCGCGCAAAGGCGGCGGCAACTATCATCTGAAGGTGACGGGCCGTTCGGCGCACGCCGGCGTCGAGCCCGAAAAAGGCGCCAACGCCATCGTCGAGCTAGCACACCACGTGCAAGCCTTCACCGATCTCAACGGCATCCGGCCTGGCGTCACGTTGAACGTCGGCGTCATCCGTGGCGGCACGCGCCCCAACGTCGTTCCCGACGAAGCCATAGCCGAGATCGACGTGCGCGTCGCACGCTCGGAAGACATCCCCGTCCTCAACGCAGCGGTACGCGAGGCGCTGGCCACTTCCCACGTCGCCGGCACCACCACCGAAGTCAGTGGCGGCGTGCGCACAGCACCGATGGAGAAGACGCCGGCCATCGCTTTCCTGGCCGATCTGGCCCACGACCTTACGTCGGACCTGGGCTTCAGCATGGACGACGTGTTCACCGGCGGTATGTCCGACGCCAACGTGATCGCCGGCTTCGACACACCGGTTCTGGACGGTCTGGGCCCCATCGGTGGGCTGGATCACAGCCCCGACGAGTACCTGGAGCTGTCCAGTATCGTTCCGCGCACGGCGCTGGTGGCCGGCCTGATTCAGGCCATCGCCCGCGAGCGAGACGCGCTGGTCGAACTCAAGCAGAAGGCGTGAGGAACCGATGTCTGAAATCATCAACGACGTGCTTTCCGCCATCGAAACCCACGACATCCAGTGGGTGCGCTTCATCTGGTGTGATAACGCCAACGTGATCCGTGCCAAGGCGGTGCACACCAGCCACCTGGACGACTTCCTGGCCGGCGACGGCGTCGGTATCGCGGCGGCGCAGCAGGCGCTGCCGGTGATGTACGATGCGCCCGTCGCCGGCTCCGGCCTCACGCCGGCCGGCGAGGTCCACATGCGGGCCGACTGGTCCACGTTCACACCGTTGCCGTATGCGCCTGGTCACGCGCGGGCCCTCACCGACATCTACGCAGGCAGCCGGCCGTGGGGACATTGCCCGCGCACCGTGCTGCACCGCACCATCACCCGCGCTTCCGATCACGGCTATGGCATCATGGCCGCCTTCGAGAACGAGTTCTATCTGCTGCGCCGCGACGATAACGGCCAGGTCGTGCCGGCCGACGAAACGGTTTTCTCCCAAACTTCAGCCCTGGATCGCGCAAATTCGGTCATCGCCGGCATCACCGCTGCACTCACAGACCAGGGGCTCTTGCCCGAAATGCTCTATTCCGAGTCAGGGCCTGGGCAGTTCGAGATGCCCACCCGCTACGCCGATGCGCTGGCCGCCGCCGACAATCAGATCGTCTTCCGCGAGACCATTCGGGCCGTGGCCTACCAGCATGAGCTGGTCGCGTCGTTCTTGCCGAAGATCTTCGAAGACAAGGCCGGCAGCGGCGCCCACCTGCACCTTAGTTTGTGGCGCGAGGGCGCCAATCTGACCAGCGACGCCGCGCGCTTCGACACCATCTCGCAGGAGTCGTCGATGTTCGCCGCCGGCATACTGCACCACCTGCCGGCGCTCATGGCCATCACCACGCCCAGCCCGATCTCCTACCGCCGCATTCGGCCCCACTTCTGGAGCGGCGCCTTCACCTGCTGGGGCTACGGCAACCGTGAAGCGGCGATTCGTGTGCCACAGTTGCCGGCGGGACGCGCCCTCACCAACCTGGAGCTCAAGACCTGCGACCCGACCTGCAACCCCTACCTGGCGCTGGGGGCCACTATCGCGGCCGGCCTGGATGGACTGAACAAGGAAATGGAGCTCGGCGATCCGGTGCAGATGGACCCCGCCAACATGCCGGAGGAAGAACGTGAGGTGCGCGGTATTCGCCGGCTGCCGAAAGACCTCGGCGCAGCCATCGCGGAATTTGAGGCCGACGAAGTCCTGCAGGAGGCGCTAGGCCCCGAACTGACGCGGTCCTTCCTGGCTGTGCGCCGCGACGAGTGGGAGGCGCTGAAAGACCTCTCGCTGGAGGAGCAAGTTGACCTGCTGCTGGAGCGGTACTGATCGATGCTCGATCTCTCCGCCATCCCCATCGTCGATCAGCACGCCCACAATCTGGTGCGACCGGAAACTCTGAGTGAGCTCGTCTATCTCGGCTCCTTCACCGAAGGCTACGCCGAAGAAATCGTCTCGGAACACGTGCGCGAGACGTTGTTCTACCGCCGCAGCCTGCGCGACGTGGCTGCGTTTCTCCGTTGCGCGCCGGAGCTGCCGGCGGTGTTGGCCGCGCGCGACAAGCTCGGCTTCGAGGAGACGGCCCAGCGCTTCTTCGACGCCGGCAACTTCCAGGCCCTGATGCTGGACGACGGCTTCGTGCCAGACAAGATTCTGCCCACCGAGTGGCACGCCCGCTTCGCCCCCGTCCACCGCATCCTGCGCGTCGAATTTCTGGCCGAGAACCTGATCTGCGAGGCTGCCACCTGGGCTGACTTCGAGGAAGGATTTCGCTCCGCACTCCGGAACCTGCCCGAAGACGTCGTCAGTCTGAAGTCCATCGCCGCCTACCGCACCGGCCTGGCCATCGCGGAGCCGGATGCCGAAGAAGCAGAGACGAGCTTCGAGCTGCTGCGGGACCAGATGGAGACCGGCGCAGCCACCCGGCTGGCAGACAAACCACTGAACGACTGGGTGGCCTGGACCGCGCTGGAGGCAGCAGCCGCACAAGCGCTCCCCATCCAGTTTCACACCGGCTTCGGCGACCCGGACCTCGATCTGCGGTACGCGAACCCGCTCCACATGCGCCCGCTCTTCGAGAATCCGGCCTTCGCGGACGTGCGCTTCGTGCTGCTCCACGCCTCGTATCCCTTCACGCGCGAGGCCGGCTATCTGGCCGCCGTCTACCCGAACGTCTACGTCGACCTCGGGCTGGCGATTCCGTTTCTCAGCGTGGCCGGCATGCGGTTTGTGGTGCGTGCCTTCCTGGAGCTGACCCCCATCAGCAAGATTCTCTTCTCCACCGACGCCCACGTCATTCCCGAGCTGTTCTACGTCGGGGCGCTGTGGGGCCGGCGGGTGCTGGCCGGCGTCCTGGAAGAGACCGTGCAAGCCGGCGATCTCACCGCCAGCGAAGCCGAATCCGCCGCAGACGACATCCTGCGCGGGAATGCGAATAGGCTGTATCGATTGCCGGCGTAGCAGTCACCTAACGTCTTGCAACGTCGCAAGGAGCGATCACGAGATCGCCCCTTTTTCGACTTGATAGATACAACTCCCCGTGATAAACTTCTTTCTCGGAGAGGGAGATTCCCCTCACCGCAACCGTTGAACTGCAACCAGGAGGGCACTGTTGATTCTTAGCGATCGTGAAATCATCGAACGAGTCGAGAAAGAGCAGATGATCGAACCGTTCGTCGACCACCAAGTGAGCGATGAGGTCGTCTCGTACGGCCTTTCGAGTTACGGCTACGATTTCCGCGTGGCCAACGAGTTCAAGATTTTCAGCAACGTCAACTACACCGCCGTCGACCCCAAGAACTTCGATCCTGCTGCCTTCGTCGACGTCGTCACCGACAATCACTGCGTGATTCCACCCAACTCCTTCGTGCTGGCCCGCACGCTGGAATATTTCCGCATCCCGCGCGACATCCTGACGTTGTGCGTCGGCAAATCGACTTATGCCCGCTGTGGTATTATTGTCAACATAACGCCTTTCGAGCCGATGTGGGAGGGACAGGCAACCCTGGAAATATCGAACACGACGCCGCTGCCGGCAATAATTTATGCCAACGAGGGCATCGGCCAAGTGATCTTCCTGCGGGCATCGGAGGAATGCGCCATCTCCTACGCCGACCGCAAGGGCAAGTATCAACGTCAGCGCGGAATCGTGCTGCCAAAGATAGGGTCCGCTCTTTCGGAATAATGCATCTTGCTACTCTACAGAAACTTTGTTCTGTTCCCACACTCGCTGGGGCCGGTCTCCCGACCGTGTCCCTCCCGTTGGCCGAAGGTCTCCAACGGTCTGGAAACTCATCTGGCTCGGTCTGTAAGCGAAGCAGCGACCGGCCAAAGCAAGATGTGTAGGGTAGCGAGATAATGCATCCCGAAATCCACGAGCAGATTGACGCAATCGCCGCTGACCACCTCTCTGGCGCCACGGACATCACCCGCCGCGCCGCCGGCGTGCTAGCATCACTTCCCGTGTACAGCGACACGATGTCGGCCGGCGACTTTCGCGCAGAGTTGACCGAGGTCGCGCGTGAGCTGGCGGCCGCCCAGCCGTCGATGACGTCACTCTTCACGCTGGTGAACCAAGTGCTGCTGGCCGCCGAGGAGGAAGAGGAATTCGGCCGGCTGATGACGGCCGTGGAACACACAGCCAAGGATTTTGGCGAAGAACTGACAAACCGACTCAACCAAATCGCACAAACCGCCCTCCCGCTGATCCACGACGGCGCCACCATCATGACGATTTCGTCCAGCTCGACGGTGCTGGCGGCGCTGGAACGGGCGCAAGAAGCGGACAAACGCTTCCGCGTGATCTGCCTGGAATCGCGACCGCAGCGCGAAGGCATCGACTTCGCCAAGCAAGTCGCTGAGCTGGAGATCGATGTGACGTTGGTGGTGGATGCCGGCATGGCGCACTTTATGGACGGCGTCAACACCGTCCTTTTCGGCGCCGACACGATTTCGCCGAGAGGTCTTGTGAACAAGATTGGCACCTACGCGCTGGCCCTCACCGCCGACGCGCACGGTGTGCCGGCCTACGGCCTGGCCGGCACTGAGAAGTTCCTGCCGGCCAGCCTGCTCGACCGCTTCGAAATCGAGCAGCAAGACCTGCGCGAGGTCTTAGACGAGCCGGTGCACCCGCGACTGGACGTCGTCAACGTCTACTTCGACCTGACGCCGCTGCACTTCGTGGCCGGCGTCGTCACCGAACACGACGTTCTCGCCCCCGCCGATGTCGAGGAACGTCTGAGAACTATCGAGATACATCCAACTTTGTTGGTCGGTTAGCCGGCCTCCTCCGGCCGCGCGGGTATTGACAAGGGGCTCCCCTGGGTTATACTTGTCATGGGAAGGAGGATATAACCAATTAACTAGCATTGTTTCACAGCCCAATGAACCATCCCCTTATTTCGCATTGAGGAAAAAGTGACACTTACGCTCGCGACGGATTGTCAAATCCGTCGCCCTGCAGCCTGGGTCTGGCGATCCAGCCGGAGCGTAGTGCGACTTTTTCCTCAATGCCTTATTTCAAGAACTTGGCCACTTCCCTGGTGCCGTTTTCGACCAATTGCTTGCCAACCAACCGAAAACCGTATTTTCTGTGAAATGATAGGGAGATGTCGTTAGGTGGGTTGCTGTAAACATCGGCCGTGAGCGCGCATGACGTCTCTGAGGCACACTGTTCCAAGTCTTCATATAGTCTCCATGCAATTCGCTTGCGGCGTGCCCACTCGGCTACAATAACTCGATCAATGTAGATGAAGTCAGAGTGGCGTTCACGAAACCACTGAAGATATTCGCTCTTGTAGCCGCTATCGTGCGCGATGGCGATCAGTGTGCCGGCCACCTTGCCATTTGCCTCGGCGACTCGGAAGTAAGCTGCCGAGTGGGCACACCACGTCAGTTTTGGTAAGTCCAGTTTGTTAACCTGGGGTAAAGCTTGTTCGTTCAGCGAAAGCACTTCTGGGAAGTCCTCACGTGTAGCATTGCGAATGTGCACATTCATGTTCGTTTCTCAATCAACAGACTGGAGGTGGGATTTTGTCAGCTTTTAGCACCACTGACAATCAGCCGGGCCGGTACTCGGCCGGCCCGACACCACGGTCGAGGGGCTAGGTTCTGTTGACATTTGGCCAAAAACGACCCCTCGATATGGCTATCGCCTACCCCTCGACAAGCTCGGGACGTCGCTCAGGATGCGTTTTTGGCCCGATTTCGCATGCTGAGTGCCCTGCAAGGGTGTATCGAAGCGTCGAAATCGGCAAATGTCAACAGAACCTAGAGAAGCAGCCAGGCTAGGCTTCGGCGTTGATCTAGGCGCTGCAAGCTGTACTTCTCCGCCAGCTTGATGGCTGCGTGGTACTCATCGCGGGTGATGGGGCGAGTCAGCGGCGGGTGCTCGGGGGCGCGGTAGGCCGGCCGGTACTGATCCATGATGTTGATGTAGGTATGGGTCGAGATCTCCTCAGCGAGGAAGCGCAGGACTTCTTCGGCGCCGGCCAACCCCTCGGGCAAGATCAGATGGCGTACTAGTAAACCTCGCTGCGCGATGCCATCTTCGTCCAACACCAAGTCCCCCACCTGACGGTGCATCTCTCGGACGGCCGCTTGGTTTACCTCGGGATAATTCCGGACACGCGAGTACTTGCGGGCAACATCTGGGTCGGCGTATTTCATGTCGGGCATGTAGACGTCAACAACGCCGTCCAACAGCGCCAGGGCTTCGGGGCTGTCGTAGCCGCCGGTGTTGTAGACCAGTGGAATGCGCAGGCCGGCTTCGGCGGCGATGAGCACGGCTGCCAGCACCTGTGCCACCACGTGGCTGGGGCTGACAAAGTTGATATTGTGGCACCCCTGCCCTTGAAGCTGGAGCATCATGCTGGCAATCTCCTCGGGCTCGACCTCGCGCCCCTGCCCCTCCCAACTGATCTCCCAATTCTGGCAGAATTCGCAACGCAAGTTGCAATACGAGAAGAAAATCGTTCCCGATCCACGCCGGCCGCGCAGCGGATCTTCCTCGCCGTGGTGAGCGCCGAAGCTGCTGACGACGGCGCGCTCGCCCGTGCGGCACACGGCACCCCGAATCGTCTCCCGCCGGTTGACGCGGCAGTAGCGGGCGCACAGGTCGCAGTCCTCCAGGTGCTCATAGGCCAGCCGGACACGCTCCTTGAGCTGACCGGAGCGGTGCAATTCGAGATAGGCCGGCTCAAATTCTGCCGACATGGCTGGCTCCTCCATTTCCGTTCGCTGAAGATCTACCCCGGCAGCAATATCTGCTGAACTCGACGATGCCACATTTCGCTGTGGCCGGTCACCTTTCGCTGTGGCCGGTCACCTTTCGCTGTGGCCGGTCTCCTGACCGCGCCACGACAGTGTGGACGTAGAGCACTAATCTAATGTGACATCGTCGACTGAGCCGATTATGCTTAATTCGTTGACCAGCATCCTGAGTAAGCTGTAGCAAAGCGAAAGCTGTATCGAAGGGTGCGGGTTTACCTCGAAGCGTTGCTTGAGCCGCACCCTTCGATACGGTCTCCACTTCGTTTCGACCTACTCAGGATGCTACCCGCCAATTAAGCATAACCGGTGACTGAATCTCGCGGGCGTATGCTGCGCTCTCTGGATCGTCGGTCACCAGCTCGATCTTCTCCGGACTATCGACGCCGAGACCCAGCTCCACAGCGCGGGCGATCTGTTCCTGCTGGAAGATGGCGCCCTGGCTGACAGCTGATGTCGTTCCGAAGTAGCGCAGAATCGCCACGCCAACGGCATCGATAGCTACGCGATCGGTGCCGGCCAGGACGACGCGTGCGCTGACCTGTTTGCCACGCGCCGGCCCGCCGTCCACGAAGGCTTCGACCCCATCCAGCACGATCAGGTCGGGCTCATAGGCAGCGTTGACCTCAGCGATCATGCGTCGCTGATGCGGCGAGCTGTGCAACTCACTCATGTAGTTGTAGCTGTCGCCAGGCACGCGCTTCGCCACCAGCCCCACAGAGTTCTTGAGCGACAACGTAAAGTGCCCGCCGTAACGATGCGTTTTCAGGCAGCAAGTCTGGACGATGCCATCGGCGTCGAGCACCGGTCGTGCGACGGCAAAACCGTTCTGCCAGTGGCTGACCGGGGGCTCCATCAGTTCCCACCCGTCATTGTCGAGTTCGTCGAACACAGTGGTTTCGAAGCCAAGCTCCTCGGCCATGCGGAAGATGTCCTTCTGCTGCATAACGGCGTGGGTGTCGCCCATGCCGCTGCGGTCGCCGACGGTGATGCGGCCGGCCTCCATCGACTGCAGCCTTCGCACCAGGGTACTCAAGACATCGTTGTGGGTCGAGCCAGGCGTCGGATCGGCGCTGTTGTAGTTGGGTTTCAGAAACAGCTCTTTGCCCTTCACGGCATCGATATCCAGCAAGTCCAGCGCTTTGTTCACGCCGGCTGCTCGGTCGTTGGTCTTCACGAAAGCGACTTGGGCCATCGGGCTCTCCTTGCCAATCGATTGGGAAGTTGTTGCTGTGGGATGCGGGCTGGTCGTTGCTGTAGGGGATGCGATTGTGCTGGCGGCAGGGGTGACAGTGGGCTCGTGGACAGTCGGCGTCGCCTGAGCACAGGCTTCTAGAAGCGGTGATGTCAGAGCGACTCCGCTCAGGCCGGCCATTGTTTTCAGAAATGCTCGTCGATTCATACCAACATTATAGCATACTTGGACTGGCGTGACTACCTTGACAATGTCACATTACCGCCCCACGTTGGGCGAAGGTCTCCCGACCGAGCCCGTTTCGCCCCTTCGACAAGCTCAGGACGTCGCTCGGTCAGGCCTGCCTGTGCGCCTGCCTGTACCGGCACGGCAGACAGGTCGCACGCAGACAGGAGACCGGCCACAGCAGGCCAGGAGGACGACCGCCCTCCACCGCCCCCGTTTTTCCGATCAGCAGATCAATATTCCCCGAACGCGTTCGCTGCCTCCACAAAAGCCACGATATTCTCGAAGGGAGCGAAGTCGACGTCGTAGGCCGGCGCGATCAGTAGGCCGCCGCCCTCGCCCAACACCTCGATCCGCTCCTTGACCTCGCGCCGAATTTGAGACGGCGTCCCCCTGTCCCACGTCAGCGCGGTGCCCACCGTGCCCCACAGCGCCAGGCGATCTCCGAACGCCCGTTTCAGTGCCGCTGCGTTCATACAGTCGGGCTGGACGGGGTTGATGACATTGACGCCAATCTCGACCAGGTCGGGCACTAGCCGCGTGAAGTTTCCATCGCTGTGGTAAAATATCAGCACGTCGGGGTCCACCTCGCGTGCTAGTCTGATCACCCGCGCCAGGCGTGGCTTGAAGAACTCACGCCACAGGGCGGGGCTGATGATGAGATCCGTAGGCATAGCGACGTCATCATCCAAGAGCAAGACGTCGACGCCGGCTTCTGCCAGCACCAGAACGTTGTGCATCAGCGCTTCCGTCACTTGATCCAGCAGGTAGTGGGCCAGCGCCTTGCGCGCGACGAGATCGGCCAGGAAGTTCTCGAACCCCCGTAGCCGCCAGGCGGTCTCGAATAGTTCTCCGCCCAGGTGAGGGGGTGAGCCTGCGACGGCCACGCCCTGTTGGTGCCACCCATCGACCTGATCGGCCAGCCGCGCGTAGCGGTCTGGCGCAGTGAGGTTTGGGAGGACGAATTCGGTCAACGCGTCGATCGTCTCCACTTCGCTCAGCGGCCGGGCCGGCCCCAACTCCGGGCGATAGCCCCACTCGTGATAGGTCCTGAGCTGACTCAGGTTACCCAGGTGGACATTGGGAGGTAGATCGGCCAAATAGTCGAAGAAATCGGACTGCTCGGCGGGCGGATCGAACTCGGCGAAGCGGATGTCCAGGTCGAAGTAAGCTTCAGGCGCAGTTGGCGCGATCTCAGGTAGAGATTGCGGAAAGAAGCCCAATGCCTTGGGCACACGGTCAGGGGGCCGGCAGGTCAGAGCCAAACGGACGCGTTCGCGAGCGTTCATGTTTGTGGTTACCTCAACACAGTGTGCGCATCAGCCACATGCACTAGGTGACTCGGAAAGAAATAATTATCCCAACCTGCTCGGCCTGGATTGCCAAATCCAGCGGGCATGGCCTGGATTTGGCAATCCAGGCCGAGCGAAATGGGGCATTGTATTTCTTCCATGTCCCTAGGTGATGTGGGGCGCAGTTTCCGCGTTCGGCGGGGGCTGCGCAGACGGCGAAGTGCATCCTGCTCGATCTGGCGAATGCGTTCCCGCGTCAGCCCGAACCGCTCGCCGACTTCCTTGAGGGTATATGGGCGGCCATCGCGCAAGCCGTAACGCAGCTCGATAATGCGGGCTTCGCGGGTGAGCAGCGGGACGGTCCCCACCTCGCGAAAGTAGAGGGTGATGGCGTCATCGCTGGCGATGTAGGCCAGCCGGCCATCTTCGTGGATCTTTGGCTGCGAAGGGGCTTTGTGCTCGATCACGTCAACGCCGGCGTCATCGAGTCGGTTGACAAGCTCCTCGACGAATGCCGCATCTTCACTGAGCTTCGGGAGATGTTCCAGTATTTGATCTAGATTGGCGTGCCCCGCTTGTTGAGCTTCTTCAACGAGGTTCTCGATCAAGTCGTCTACGTTGTGGTGTCCATTGCTTCCCATGGAAGGTCTCCTCCGATGATCGGCTCACCACGGCGTGGTGTTGTTCGCCTTCCTCATCCGTTCAGGGGTGACGTCTGTGTTATTCTTGTGGTCATTTAGCTACTCAGGCTGCTGTCCGGCTACCACCCTCGCAG
>JAANWY010000140.1 GCA_018263655.1 Anaerolineales bacterium
CCCTTCGACAGGCCCTTCGACAGAGGACGCCGCTCAGGACGCCGCCTGAGTAGACCGAGGCGAAGCCGAGGTCGTATCGAAGCGACGTCCTGAGTTCATCGAAGGGGGTGCGGCTTGTTCGAAGAACCGTCGCAAACCCGCACCCTTCGATACGGTCTCCACTTCGTTTCGACCTACTCAGGATGCCAGTCCTGATACCTCCTGAACGGTTACTCATTTCTTTGTCTAAAGTGTCGCGGCTTATGTTTAAGCCCGTTCACGAAGATGCGCTTGGCTGCCCTTGCGAAGGTTTGTGAGTTGTGAGCTGGTTTCGCTGCGGGGCCACTTCGCAACCTTCGCAAGGGTCAAGCTTAGAATTGCTGCGTGCAAATTCGCCGGCTTGACACCACGCCTTCAGCAAGTATACTTTTTTGTGCCTAATTCTTTCGTTTTTTTCGGATCATTCGGATTTTTCGGAACTCAGGGGTAGATTCCTGTAGAACCTTGGAAGGGGGTTGGAGATGGAACGTGTCTTCGTCACCGGGTTGGGAAGTGTCACACCGATTGGCCTCACGGTTGGTGATTTCTGGCGCAATCTCACCGCCGGCGTTTCTGGCGTCGGGCCTATCACCCATTTTGACTCTGAGGGTTTCCCGGTGCAGATCGCGGCCGAAGTGACGGACTTTGATCCACTTGACTATATGGGAGTGAAGGAAGCCCGTCGGTCACACCGCTCGGCGCACTTCGCACTGGCGGCTTCCCGTCAGGCACTCGAAGACGCCGGCCTCAAGATAGATCGAACGAACGCCGAAGATGTGGGGGTTGTCATGAATACCGGGATCGGTGGTGGGGAAGAGCTTGCAGACGCCGGCCAGACCTATGCTGAGAGGGGGCCGCGGCGCATCAGCCCCCTTTTGGTTCCTTCGATTATGCCGAACGCGGTCGCTTGTCAAGTATCCATTCATATGGGGGCGCGGGGACCGGTCATCACATCGACGTCGGCTTGTGCCAGTGGCACCCAGGCGCTACTCCAGGCATGCTACTTGCTACGCCGTGGAGAAGCTCAGGTGGTCATCGCTGGTAGCACTGAAGCTCCGATCACGCCTGTTGCCATGGCCAGCTTTGCCAATGCTCGGGCGCTCTCGCGACGGAACGATGAACCCGAACGGGCAAGCCGGCCTTTCGACAGAGATCGCGATGGATTCATCGTAGGTGAGGGGGGCGTTGCCATGGTCCTGGAAACCGAGTCTCACGCGCGAGACCGCGACGCCCATGTGTATGCCGAGGTGGCTGGCGGCGCTCTGACGGCCGATGCCTATCACATCACGGCTCCCGATCCTGATGGCGATGGGGCTGTGCGGGCCATGTCTCGATCTTTGAGCGCGTCGGAGGTTCACTTCGAGGAGGTAGACGTCGTCTTCGCTCACGGGACAAGTACGGCGTTGAACGACGTGACAGAGACTCGCGCTATCAAAACGGTCTTCGGTGAGCGCGCGGGTGACTTGGCAATCAGTGCGACGAAGTCGATGGTGGGGCATCTGCTGGGGGCGGCCGGCGGCGTCTCGACGTTAGCGGCGGTCCTGTCTGTGTACAACGATGTCGTTCCTCCGACGATCAATCTGGAGCATCCCGACCCAGAGTGTGATCTGGATTATGTGGCGCAGGAAGCGCGCGAGCAGACGGTCGGTGCGGCCATGGTGAATGCTTTCGGCTTCGGGGGTCAAAATGCGGTTGTCATGGTGAGGCAGCCGGGCTTGAATGGCCGATAGGATGCTGGCCTAAGTAGTCCCAAGAAAGTATCTTGACAGTAAGCGTGACATTCGAACACGGGGCTGTTCACTGTTCACTGTCCTAGAAGAGGTGCTTGTCGCCGAGCTGGGCGCCTTCGGCCGGCCCGCTCACCAGGGTCTCCAGGACGTCGTCGATGTCAGCCAGGTGCGCGAGGACATCGGCTTCGTCTTCGGCCTGGCAGATGAGGTGGATGTTGGGGCCAGCGTCTAGCGTGAAATACACGGGCAACCCCTCCCGCCGCCAGGCCTGGACAGCGTGGATCAGCCGAAGTGTGGCCGGCGCCCAGTAGTAAATGGGGGGATGCGACGTCATGGCGACTGCGTGGAGCGAAATGGCGTCGGCTTCGACAGCTTCGCCCAGCGCCTCGATGTTGCGGCCGCGGATGGCGCGCCGGACGGTCTCGAGGCGTGCCGGCAATTCGGACAGCCGTGTGGCGAAGTGCGGGCTTGTCTCGGCTGCAGTGTGGCCTGCGCTCGATCCGATGGATTTCTCTTCGCGGCTGACGATGGCGACGATGTCGCGCAGGTCCCAGTAGCCGGGCGCGTGAAGGGTGTGGGCGTAGGCGGTGGTGTGGCTGCTGCCGACCTCTAGCTCGACATAACCGCTCGGTATCGACCGGGCAGCGGAGCCGGAGCCGAGACGCGCCAGCTCCGTCATCGCGCGCTCGTCTAGCGCGATGTCCAGGGCGGCTGTGCCGGCAACGGAGAGGGCGGCGAAGGCCGAGGCTGAAGACGCGATGCCGGTACCCATGGGGAAATTGCTTTCCGACACCACGCGAGCACGGAGGTCGGTTTGGGCCAGGCCTCGGATGTGGTCCAGGTGGCGCGACGCGCGTGCCCTGGCAGTCTCAGTGGCCGGCTGGCCGTCGATTACGAGGCTGTCGGCGGTGAAGGCGGCCCCGAATGCCACGGTGGTGCGCGTCCGGGCCCCGCTCAGGTTCATCGAGATCGAGTTGTTGGATGGAATGTTGCGCTGTGGATCGGCATTGCCCCAGTACTTGATGAAGGCGATGTTGCTAGGTGCCACGGCGGTGGCTTTCATTCACAATTATCTTTCTGGTGGCCAGTTCGGCAGTACGTAGCGGATCTCGTCCGGAGAGGGTGCCGGCTCTAGCAAGTACACGTCTACCCAGCGGTACCAGAGTTCGAGTTTTCCCTCGTCGAAGCCCAGGTCGATGTGCTTGCCTCGGATTTTGCCACCGGTGTCGCCGGCGACCGCCAGCCCGTACCCCGGCACGTACATCTTCTGCCGGAGGCCGATCACCTCCGGATCCACGGCCACAATGCCTCGGCGCGCTATCCAGCCCAACCGCGTGATGCCGTAAGCCGGGTGGTCACGCGGTTTGCCAGACGTCGCAGCCGAGTACGAGGTGGCCAGGACTCTGACCTTGCGCCAGTAGCGCTTTGGCCCGTCGGGCGTCTGGACCGTGCGCCATACGAGCTTTGTGCCGTAGGCGATGATTTCTGGTATGGGTGCCTCTTCCACCCACCAACTGGTTGTCTCACGTGAGATCTCCTCACCGTTTTCGTAGACGATGCGGATGCGCCGGCGCCGTGTGCCGCTCTGCCCGGCTTGCACCAGCCGGCGTGTGTCCAACGCGAGTGAACTATCGGCCTGCCAGCGGGTTTCGTAGGGAATGTCTGCTTCTTCGTAGACGAACTCTTCATCGACGCGCCGGACGTCGACCGTTTGATGGGGGCGCAGGGGCGTGTCCACTGCCGGCTGCGTGTAGTCGAGTTCACGCAAGGTGATGGCTTCTTGGGAGAGGACGCCGGCCACGGTCTTAGCCCGCGTCCGAGTGTGAATCTCCCGCCCATCGACCAGGATGCTGATCGGCTGGGAGCGCTGGATCGTGACATTGAGGCCGGCCGTCATCCGGGTTCTCAGCGGTGGACGGACGGCATCGGCCAGGTAGACATCGATACCCTTTTCCGCCAAGGCTTGGCCGAGCGTCGGTGCCGTCGTCCACAGCCGGGTTCTGATCCCCGCGTCGGTGAGTGAGAAGGGGACGGCGCGGTGGACGCGAACTTCGATGGGGTGGCGATTGGGGAACGGCGTCTCCGGTACCCAGGTCTGACCGTTCACCGTGATGCGGTCGTGTGGCTCCAGCGCGATGCCGGCTTCCAGCAGAACGGCGGCCGGCGAGTTGGCTTGCGTGTATTCGGTGGTGCGCCGGCTGTCAGCGATCAGGGTCACTGCTCGTGCGCGGTCGATGGTGATGGAGGAAGTTTCCTCGAGCGGCGTGTCGAGGGCCGGCCGGACGATGTCGGCGGGGCGCAGGGTGATGTCTTGCGTGATGTCTAGCGTGATGTCTTGCGCTTCCAGGAGGCTGCCGACGGTCGCCTGGTGGGTGCGGATGTGGGTTGTCTGGCTGTCGATGGTGAGGGAGACGGCGTGGGTGGTCGTGCGGTAGCCCAGGGCCATGAGGCTGCCGGCTGCGAGCAACGCGATCAGTGCCAACAGGCCAGACTGAAGCTGTCGTTGGACAGCGTGGACGGGTTGACGCAGTTGTGACTCGACGATGGCTGTTTCGGACGACACAGGGACGAGATCCTTCGGCTATTGGTGAGAGTAGCGAGCTGTCTTGCCTACCTGTTCACTGAACAATCACATCTCTGTTGCCAGGTCCGCTCTTGAGAGAAGGACTGGCCGTGCACCCTCTGTCGATGAGGATCTTACCGGCTTATCCCGACTAGCCAGCTCCGGTCAGGCGCGCCTGCGGCACCCAGAAGAGACCGCTTACCGCTGCTTCCTTCCGGACCTGACGGGGTTCACGGGCTTCTGCCGCGCAGGACCCAACCTTCAACGCCGCTTGGCCGGGACAGTCCCGGCGACCCACCGCCTCGAGAGGGAATTCGACCCCGCATGAGCGGTTTTCGGGTACAGGACACCGCTAGCGCCCCGTCTAGCACGGCCAAGAAGAATACTACCTGAGTTGTGTACGAAAGTCAAATGGCCCGCAATAGGCTTTGCCCGGTGTGCATCCCAAGTTTGTAAAGCCGGTGGCCGGCGCTCTCAGCCCGCAACAAGTTGCGGCGTCCCGACGCTCGAACTTGTTCGAGATGGTGACTCATACTGGATGGGAGACCAGGTGATCACGTCATTAAGAAATATGGGATGTACCCCTGAGCGGTATGCCTGCTACGATCGCCGAGGTCTGTGCCTGTTGCGCTCGCCGAGGTCTGTGCCTGTTGCGCTCGCCGAGGTCTCCCGACCGATGGCGGAAAGGGGGCGGCTTAGGAGGCCTCGTCCATCGTGTGTCGCGCCTCGCCGGCGCTACATGACTTAGCCAACCTCTCATCACAAGCAAAAAAGCCTGCGGCTGCAACCGCAGGCTCTCAGCGGAGAGGGAGGGATTCGAACCCTCGAGGGTCAAAGACCCTACGCGCTCTCCAGGCGCGCGCACTAAACCGGGCTATGCGACCTCTCCGAGAATGGTGTGGCGGAGGGGGAGGGATTCGAACCCTCGAGGGCGTGAACCCTACGCGTTTTCGAGACGCGCGCACTAAACCGGACTATGCGACCCCTCCCGGTTTCCACTGCATATTCTACCACAGACGACCGTTCTGCGCAAATTTCCTGCGACGAAACTGGCAATTCCAGGTTTGACCCTTGCGAAGGTTACGAAGTGGCTTCGCAGCAAAGTGACATGCTCTGACCGACGGTAATTCTGCTGTGAAACTGGCTCACAAACCTTCGCAAGGGTGGTTAAGTGCAGAATTGCCGGCGAAACTGGCGAAGAGCGGAGAGGCATGGTAAAATTGTGGAAGCTCTTGCGAAGGTTTTCCAACAGCGTCTGCACTGAAGGAGTTCGGCTTAACCGAACCCTGTTCGCTGCTAAGGCTTTGCGTAACCTTCACAAGGGTGGCTGAACGCTTGTCGTTACGCAGTAAGTATAGGACTGTAAATACTTCGTAAGCGTTCAGGGGATATCAATGCTAGCATCCCGAGTAGCGCGAAACGACGTCCTGAGCCCCTCGATAAACTCGGGACAGGCTTTGACGAAGGGCAATGTTGAGCGCGTATCGAGGGGTGCGGGTTGGCAAGGTCTCGTCGCGTGGGCCGCACCCTTCGATACGGCCTCCACTACGCTCCGGCCTACTCAGGATGCTATGTGGCTACCCCCTGAACGCTTACAATACTTCAAGGTGAACTATGCTGAGAGTGTTGTTTGCCCGACACGGTGAATCTGAGTGGCAAGTCGTCGGGGAGGAGGCCGGCTCCGACAGCCCCTTGACTCAACGGGGCCGGCGCCAAGCCGATCATCTGGGGCGTTGGCTGGCTGAGCACATGGCCATCGACTATATCTACGCTAGCCCCCTGCAGCGTGCCTTTGACACGGCCCGGGCGGCGGCGAAGCACCTGAATCTCCCCGTAAAGCTGCACGAGGGTCTCCAGGAGTCTTGGTTCTTGGTAGCGCCGAAGCTGCCGGCCCACACCCGGCCGTCGGATGTCTTCGATGGTGGTGAGAACAGCACGCCGGCGAGCGAGGACTACGCATCGTTTCGATCCCAGGTGGCCCGAGCCTTGCGCGATATTCTGGACCGACACGATACTGGCAC
>JAANWY010000141.1 GCA_018263655.1 Anaerolineales bacterium
CCTGAGTAGCTTGACAATGTTAAATTCGGTTCAGAAACAGCCTTTTGCTCGCCGAAGGTCTCCTGACCGAGGCGAACGGGGCTCGGTCAGGAGACCTTCGCCCAGCACGCCAGGTAATTTAACATTGTCAAGGTAGTCACCGCTCCGGTATCGATTTCAGCCCCTGGCCGACAGATCGATCAGCTTGAACGCCTCAGCGTACTCGCCGACGTTGTTCCCCTGTTCCCGAGCACGCTCCGCCGTCTCCGCCGCGCGTTCTCTCAACCGCTCGGCGAGCTGTTCCGGATCATCAAACTGAGAATCGTGCTCCCAGAGCGCCCGGATTTTCACCTCAATCGTATCGGTGATGTCGACAAAGATATCGGCGTCGGGGCTGATGTTCATGTAGACATACTTGACTTTGTGCGGCTGCAGCCCCTCGGCCTTCTGTTCCGGAAAGTTGAGATGGTCACGCGCAATGGGAAAGATCGCCGCCAACGTCGCCTCCCCCACAGCCCGATGGTCCGGATGATTGATGTAACCGTCGACGTAGAACGTGGTTGGATTCTGACAGACGACTAGATCCGGGCGCCAGCGGCGGATCTCGCGCGTGATATCCCGTCGCAAGTCTAAGTCAGGTTGGAGTTCACCGTCAATGTAGCCCAAGAAGACCACTTCGCTAACGCCGAGTCGCCGGGCTGCGGCGCGCTGCTCCTGTTCCCGTATCTCGGCGAGTCGCTCCGAGCTCATGTCAGGATCGCCGGAGCCCTTCTCGCCCCGCGTCGCTACCACGTAGACCACCGCTTTGCCTTCGTGTACCCATTTGGCGACGGCGCCGCCGGCCCCAAATTCGGCATCGTCCGGATGCGCCGATATAACCATTACGTGTTGGACATCATCAGTTATCAATTGAACACACTCCTCAACTTACAACTTCTCTAGTACTCGACGGCAGAAATCCTTCACCGGTTTTGTGCTCGCCAGGGATCGTCAGATCCCTGGCAAAGGTCCGCCGTAAGCGGCAGGATCGGTGTTTCAAACGGGGATCTGGCGATCCCCTCTGAACGAATAATTGGTGAAGGATTTCTGCCGAGCACTACTAGTAACTGCTCAGGCGGTCGCCCGGCGGTCGCCCGGCGACCACCCTCACAGTCGCGTGAGATGTTCATCAGGCCGGCACCGGTTCCAACGCGTCCAGCTTGAGCGAGATGGCCTGTGATACGCTTTCGTCGCTCATGGAAACGCCATAGACTGTGTCAGCCGCCTGGATAGTGCCCCGGTTGTGGGTGATGATAATGAACTGCGTCTCCGGGGCTAGCTCTTCCAGTGTCGAGCGGAAGCGCCCAACGTTGGCTTCGTCCAACATGGCGTCTACCTCGTCGAGCACGCAGAAGGGGGTCGGACTGACCTCCAGCAGCGAGAACAGGAGAGCCACGGCGGTCAGTGCGCGCTCCCCGCCGGAGAGCAGGGCTAGACTCTGGGAACGCTTGCCAGGCGGCCGGGCCGCGATCTCCAGCCCGGGCTCATTGTGTCCCGAACCTGATGACGTATCGTCTTCCTCGGCTAGCGACAAGTGAGCTTCACCCCCGCCGAAGAATTTCTTGAAGTATTTCTCGAAGGCGGCAGCCACTTCACTGAAGGTGGCCTCGAACCGCTCCGTCATCACTTCGGTGAGTTCGCCGGCCACGGCGCGCAGATCGGCGGCGGCCTCTTCCAGGTCCTCGGTCTGGGAGGTCAGGAAATCGTAGCGCTCTTTCGTCGCCTCGTACTCGTCAATGATCTCTGGACTCGCGGAGCCTACCTGACGCAGTTGCCGGCGCAATTGGTTCACCCGCCGTTCCAGCCCCTCCGGGACTTGAGTTACGGCCGGCAGTATCTCCCTTTCACCATCCAGTGTGAGCGTCAACTGCTGCGGTAGCGCCTCGCTCACGGCCGCCAGGTCCAGATCATCAGCGATCTTGTCACGCAGCGCCGTCAACCGATCCTCGCGGCGCTGTACGTCCAGGTTCGCTTCCGAGACATCCGTTTCGGCCTGGCGCAGTAGGTCGCGTGCACGCGTGGCCTCGCGTTCCAGGTTGCGGCCTTCACGGCGCATGGCGCGCAGGGTGTCTTCCGCCGGCGCGATCTCCGCTTCCAGGGCATCGAGTTCGTCGGCCAGCCGGTGCTCGTCTTCGCCAATCGTCTTAATGTGGACCTGCAACTCGTGCGTTTCGGCGGCCAGGCTATCGACTTGAGTCTGCTTGCTCGCAACCTGTTGCTCGACGCCGGCCAACGCCGTACGAAGATCCTGCTGTCGGGTCTGCTGATTCTGCTGATCACGTCGGGCGAGCGCCAGTTGCTTCTCAAATTCGGATTGCTCATCGCGGAGCGCGTCTGCTTCGAGCTCGCTCAATTGCGCCTGCAGCGACTCGACACGCCTTTGAGCATCCTCGTGGAGCGCCTGCGTCTGAGTTAGGCCATCTTCGATATCGTTGACCCGGTCTTGGACGGCGTGGAGTTCCTCCTCGCGCCGCTCTAAAACCTCGCGTCGCCACGCAATCTCGCGCTCCGTCGTCTCGATGTCGCGTTGGGCCGTCTCGACGGTTCTCCGTGCTTCGGCCTGCGCTGCCTCAGTCTGAGCGATGTTGCTGTCGATGGCAGCCAAGCGGCGGGTCAAGGCCTCGACGGACCGGCCGGCATCGGCCTGCTCCTCGCTTAGCTGCCCGATTTCGGCTTCCACAGCCTGAATCTGGTCTGGCAGTTCTCGCCATAGGCGCTCTCGCCGCAGCACTTTGGCGTCGATCGTGCCGCCGGTGATTTGACCAAACGAATGTACGACCGTGCCATCGAGTGTGACGAAGACATGCGAACTAAGGGGGCCTTGCGGAACGGCCGCTATCGTCTCGACGATGACGATTCGACCCAGAAGGCGTTGAACCAGCGATCTGTAGGCCGGATCGTAATCCACGAGGTCGGCGGCAGTGCCGAGGATTCCCGCCCTGTCTGTCTCTGTTGGCTCTTGTGACTCGCTCGGACCCTGCAAGACGAATAGGGTAGCGCGACCTGCTTCGTTCACCTGAAGCCAGGTGATGGCCTGCTGCGCGTCGGCCCAGGTTTCGACGACAACGGCCTGCAAGTTGGAGCCGAGGGCAGCTTCGATGGCTGTTTCATACTTCGCCGGCACGCGGATGAGGGATGCAACACGGCCGATGATGCCGAGTTCGCCGGCATCGAGGAGGCTCTGAGTGCCGGCGCCGTCACCCCCGTCGGCCTTCCGCATCTCGGCCAGCGCGTCGCGGCGGGCTTCGAGGCGTTCCAATCGCCGGCGGGCCTCGTCGGCCTGCTCCCGCAACGTCTCGCGGCGGGTTGAAGCCTGGTCTAGCGAGGCTTGACACGTTGACTGCTGATGCGCGAGCTCCTGTAGCGTCTGTGCGTGCTCATCGGCGCGCCGGCCGGCATTCCCCAGGGCCGCTTGCCGATTGTCGATCTGGGCCTCGAGGTCGCCGACGGCGTGCGCCTGGTCGGTCCGCTCACGTGCCAGCTCTTCCTGACGCTCGTTCAACGTCTCCAGGCGGTTCCGATTCTCGGCCAGGGTCGACGCAGCCTCCAAGGCCTTGCGGCGGGCACCTTTCAGGGCGAACTCGTATTCCACTTTGCTTTGTTGGATCGTGGCCTGTTGCTCCTGAATCGACGCCAACTGCGTTTCCAGGGTACTGCATTGTTCGGCCAACTGCGCCAAGGTTGCTTCGGCTTGCGCCAGTTGGTGGCGTTGTGCATCACGCTGCGTTTGGAGGTCGTCGATCTCCTGGATCAGTTCTTCGCGCCGGCGTTGCAGGAGCGAAAGGCGCTCTTGCCGGACGGCCAGGTCGCGACGCGCTGCCTCGTAGCGACCGCGCAATTCGGCACGCTGTTCGCGCAGCCCGCTCAGCGCATCTGCTTGGGCTTCTTCGCGGTCGCGCCGGCTCTCGATGCGTGCTTCCAACACCTCGACACTCTGCCGGCGTTGTGCCAGCGTCTGCCGGGCGGTCTCGGCGGTTGCCCCGGCCTCTCGCAGCGCTTGTTGGCCGGCATGCCACTGGTAACCGTACCAGGTCTTCAGAACCTCCGCCAGCTCTTCGGCGATTTGGGCGCCCTGGTGGGCGCGTTCTGCCTGCTTCTCCAGGCGTCGCAGCCTCGGAGCCACCTCGGCGACGATGTCGCGCACACGCGTCAGATTGTCGCGCGTTTCCTCAAGCCGGGAGAGGGCACGGTCGCGTTTGTCTTGCAACGGGCGGATGCCGGCCGCTACGTCAATGAGGGCGCGGCGCTCCCGAGGCCGGAGGGTGAGCACGGTGTCGACGAGGCCTTGACCAATCACCGAATACGTATCGCGGGTGAGGCCGCCGGCGGCCAGCAACTCGGTGATGTCGCGCAGGCGGACTTTGGTCCCGTTGATGAGGTACTCGCTCTGCCCGTCACGGTAGGCGCGGCGTTCAATCGTCACTTCGCTGTAGTCGATGGGCAGCGTTTCGTCACTGTTGTCCAGCGTCATCGCGACCTGGGCCATGCCAAGGCGGGCGCGACTGTCGCTGCCGTGGAAGATCAGGTCATCGGTGACTGACGCCCGAAGCCGGCTCATGCGCGTTTCGCCCAGCGCCCACCGCACAGCGTCGGCAATGTTGCTCTTGCCAGTGCCGTTGGGACCAACGACAGCCGTGATGCCGTGGTCAAAGGCGAACTGCGTCTTGCGAGCGAAACTCTTGTAGCCCTGAAGTTCGAGATGTTTCAGATACATGAAGTCAACATAAGGTAAGTGAGTGGGGTCGCCCCTCACCGGCAGGATTTTGGGTAGTATAGCGGTTTTGCAAGTTGTTGTCAAAACTTAGCTCCTCGGTGTGCATCCCAAGTTTGTAAAGCCGGTGGCCGGCGCTCTCAGCCCGCAACAAGTTGCGGCGTCCGGACGCTCGAACTTGTTCGAGATGGTGACTCATACTGGTACGGGGGTTCAGATGATGATTGCGTCACTAACAAATGTGGGATGCACCCAGCTCCTCGAGTTGACTACTCAGGCGCTGCGTGTTGTGGTAAAATAGGGTGGGGGCAGTGGTCTGGGCAGCTACTAGTAGTGCTCGGCATAAATAAGTCACCAGTTGCCCATCGAAATCACGGCCAGCATCCCGAGCGACGTCCCGAGCTTGTCGAAGGGATGCTGTCTTGATCTAACTGGTGAAGGATTTCTGCCGAGGTGTACTAGCTCGATATTGTACGAATTTTGACTGGAATGAGACCCTGTTTGGACCTCAATCTAGTATATTTAGGGACTTCCAGGGAAATAAACCTCCCAAAAATGGCCCATTTCCCTCATAAATCTTTGGGTCTTTGGGAGGTTTTAAATTCTGGAATCCCCTTATTCTTACGGGACTCGTCGCTTCACAATCAGATGTGAGGGTATTTGTCATGATTGAACATGAGGTCATTATCGTTGGAGCCGGCTTGGCCGGCTCCTGGACAGCCATGGTGGCTGGCCAGCGCGGGGTGAAGGACATCGGCGTCTTGTCGAAGATTCACCCGCTGCGCTCGCACAGCGGCGCCGCTCAGGGCGGTATCGCCGCTGCACTCAACAATGCTCGCCCGGTGGCGGGCACCGGCCCACGAGGTCCGCTGGAGCCGGTGCCACAAGGCGAGGATCCACCGGACAGCCCGGAGCTTCATATGTTCGACACTATCAAGGGGTCGGATTGGTTGGGGGACCAAGATGCCATTGAAATCATGGTGAACGAGGCCCCTGAGATCATCTATGCCTATGAGCACATGGGCTGCGTCTTCAGCCGGCTGCCGGATGGCCGTATCGCTCAGCGCCGCTTTGGTGGGCACAGCGCTCCTCGGGCCAACTACGCTGCCGATTACACTGGCCACGTCTTGCTGCACACCATCCACGAGCAGGCGCTGCAACATGGCGTAGAATTCTACAGTGAGTGGTACTGCATGGATCTGCTCGTTGAGGACAACGTCTGCCGCGGCGTTGTGGCTATGGATGTGTTGACGGGCGAGATCCACACCATGCGAGCTAAAGCCGTAATGTTCGGCACCGGTGGCTACGGTCGGGCGTTCGAGGTCACGTCTAATGCCTACGCTAACACGGGCGACGGCGTGGCGATCGCCTACAACGCCGGCGTGCCGCTGATGGACATGGAGTTTGTGCAATTTCACCCCACAGGTCTCTACGAGCACGGCATCTTGATGAGTGAGGCCTGCCGGGGGGAGGGTGGATACCTAACCAACAGCGAGGACGAGCGGTTCATGGAGCGCTATGCGCCCGACAAGATGGAACTCGCGCCCCGTGATCTGGTCAGCCGCTCGGAGCAGACGGAGATCGATGAGGGTCGAGGCATCGGGCCAGATGGCAAGGGGATCTATCTGGATCTGCGCCACCTGGGCGCGGAGAAGATCAAGGCGCGTCTGCCCCAAATCCGAGAGTTAGCCATCGACTTCGTCGGCGTGGATCCAATAGATGATCCGATACCGATCCAGCCTACCGCTCACTACAGCATGGGGGGCATCCCCACGGACGCCGATGGTCAGGTCATTGCCAACGCTGATGGTCAGGTCATTGCTGACGCTGATGGGACACCGGTTGTGGGTTTCTACGCCGCCGGCGAGTGTGCTTGCGTCAGCGTGCACGGTGCGAACCGCCTGGGCACCAACAGCTTGTTGGAGGCGTCGGTCTTTGGCCGCCGTGCCGGCCACGCTATCGCCGATTTTGTGCAGAATGGCGCCGAGCTACACCCGGTGACCGGTGATCCGGCCGAGCGCAACCGCCAGCGCGTTGCACGCCTGATGGATGGTGCCGGCAGCGAGTCGGTCGAGGCCATTGCCCAGGAACTGAAGCAGACCATGACGGACGATTGCGGCATTTACCGAGACAAAGAGCGGCTCGCGCAAGCGATGCAGCATGTCGGGGAGATGCAGGAGCGCTTCAAAGACGCACGCGTCATGGACAAGAGTAAACGCTTCAACACCGACGTGTTAGCCGCGTTCGAAACAGAGCACCTGCTTACTTTCAGCGAGGTCATCGTGGCCGGCGCACTGGCGCGTGAGGAAAGCCGGGGCGCTCACTATCGCACGGATTTCCCTAAACGGGATGATGAGGGCTGGCTGAAACACACAGTGGCTCACAAGGGAGAACCGGGTGAAGGTCCCAGGCTGAGCGACAAAGGTGTCAACATCGACTGGGATAGGTTCCCACCTCAGGAACGGAAGTATTAACGTGTTCCGTGCAACACGTTTGCGTATGAAGGGTATGATCATCGTTTCGGCCACTAGCTCGGCTTGGATTGCCAAATCCAAGCCATAACCGCTGGATTTGGCAATCCAGCGGGAGCAGGCGGAAGCCAATGGCCGAAACGATGATCAAGGCCCGTATGAAGGAGTTTTGTCGATGACAACCAATGGTTCTAGACCACGAATGGTCACTGTGCGCGTCCAGCGCTTCAATCCGGATGTGGATGAGAAGCCCTATTTCGACGAGTTCCAGGTAGAATTGACGCCGGCCAAGACAATTCTGGACGCGCTGCACGAGATCAAGACGGCACAGGATGGCAGCGTCACTTATCGGCGTTCTTGCCGGCACGCCATCTGCGGTAGTTGTGCGATGTATGTCAACGGGAAGAATATCCTGGTGTGTAACACCCCGCTTCGGGACAAGATAGATGAGGAGGGCACCGTCACCATTCGGCCCTTGCCGTACCTGCCCATCATCAAGGATCTGGTCGTTGACCGGAGCAGCTTCTGGGAGCAGTACGAGCGGGTGAAGCCGTGGCTAATACCGTCGGCCGACGTGCCAGAGAAAGAATTTCGCATGAGTTCGGAGGAAGTGGCGGCACTGAACAAGGCTGAGACGTGCATCATGTGCGGGGCGTGTTACTCAGCTTGCCAGGTGATCGCTATGAACAAGCGCTATGTCGGCCCGCATGCCTTACTCAAGGCTTTCTTGCGGGTGTTGGACCCGCGTGATATGGCGCCCAGCGAGCGTCTAGCCGATGTCGGCGATCAGGACGGTGTCTTCCGCTGTCATACGATCTTCAACTGTATCGATGCCTGTCCCAAGGACTTGGACCCGACGAAGGCCATCGAGACGCTGCGTAAGCTGGCTCAGAAACGCCAGGCTTTCGAGGCAGCCCGCCGGGACCGGCAGAGGATGCTGAACGAGCCTATTGCGTCTAGCTGAAGAAAGGAGTGTGTGATGTATAAGAGCACCGGCTTTATCAGTTTCGTTCTACGCCGGCTGACTGGCGTGGCGTTGGTGATCTATCTCTTCTTGCACATGTGGGTGATTGGGTCGGTCAACAGCGGGTCAGAGGCTTTTGATGCCCGGCTGGCATTGGTGCAGACGCCCATCTTCAAGCTGGCGGAGATCGCTTTGCTGGCAGCCGTCGTCTATCATGCCTTTGACGGTATTCGTCTGCTGATTGTGCATTATGTGGGTGTGACTGAGTATCGCAAGAGCCTTTTCTACGCTGCGTTTGCCGTGGCTGCGCTCTTGACGATTGCCGGCGGCATCCCCATTTTGTTGTTTGCGTTCCAAGGCTAGGAGGGAACGATGCGAATCTTTCAGATGCAACGCTACAGCGCCATTGCGCTGCTGGTATTCCTGACCATCCACATGATTGTGGTGCACTATCCGCCGTTCCACGTTGACTTCACGCGCATCATCGAACGCATGGGGCAGCCCCTGTGGAAGGCAATCGACATTGCCTTTCTCTTCTTCGTCCTGATGCACGCGCTGACGGGGACCTACGCCGTAATTATCGATTGGGAGCGGTTTTACGCCTATAGACGGGAGTTAGTCGGCGCAGCAGCCTTGATCTTCATCCTGGCCTTCGTCTACGGCGCGCGGACAATTTGGGCCTTCCAACCGCCGGCGTAATCCTGTAATCACGGTGCGTGACGAAGATAGACCGAAAAATGGGGTCAGTGGGGGTGCACCCCACTGACCCCCATTTTTCAGCATTTCTCAACCGCGGAGGCAGTAGACGGAACAGTAACACATAATCCGTGATGTGTACGGTGGAGCAACTTCCGGATTACGCATCACCCATCGTAACATCCCATTTCGTGACGATCGTCTGCAGCGCTTGCCGGGCCGCCCGCTGGGCGGCTGTCTGTTTGTTTCGACCAATCCCCCGGCCAACCACCTTGTCCCCAACGAGGACCTCGACGGTAAATTCCTTGGCGTGATCGGGCCCGTCTTCCGAGACGGTTTGATAAGATGGTGTGAGCTGCCACTGGCCTTGGCTCAGTTCCTGAAGTTCGCTCTTGGCGTCTTTGTCCAGCTCATTGGATGTGATATTTGCTAGGGTGGGTTCGACGAACTGGAGGGCAAAGGCTTGGGTTGTCGTGAGCCCTTGATCGAGAAGGATCGCCCCGACCAAGGCTTCGAAGGCGGCACAGAGGAGTGATCGTCGATCGCGCCCGCCGCCGGCTGCCTCGCCCCGCCCCAACAACAGATAGTCTCCCAGATCGATCTCCCGCGCGAAGTTGGCTAGCGTCGTCGACCTCACTAGGGCGGCACGCAGACTTGTGAGCTCTCCTTCGCTCAACTGGGGGAAATGATCGTACAGATACTCGGCCGTGACGAAGTCGAGGAGAGCGTCGCCCAAGAACTCTAGCCGCTCATTGTCGGAATGGGTAGCCGCCGGGTTTTCGTTCAAAAAGGAGCGATGCGTGATCGCTTGCAGAAGCAGCGTTCGGTTGTGGAAGCGAAAGCCAAGTTTATCTTGTAGTTCTTCTGTGTCAGACATAGTTAGACATATTCCCTCGCGAGACGTGACTGTCCCGACGCAGTCTCTGATACGCATGAAGCAGCGTCTACTCGTTGTCCGGGGGACAGCCTTGAACTATGAAGAAACGAGGGAAAAGAGGAAAACGAGGCGTGGGGCCTCATTTCCCTCGTTTCCATCATTTCCCGATCTTACTCATCCTCTATCTTCTTGAAGATAACGGTCGCATTGTGACCGCCAAAGCCGAAGGCATTGGATAGCGCCGCTCGCACCTCAGCCTCGCGCGGCTCGTTGGGCACGTAGTCCAGATCACACTCTGGATCGGGGTACTCGTAGTTGATGGTCGGGTGAATAATGCCCGTTTCCATCGTCTTAATGCAAACGACGCCTTCAATTGTGCCGGCAGCGCCCATCATGTGTCCCGTCATCGACTTGGTCGAACTGATGGGCAGCCGATAGGCGCGTTCGCCGAACACCTGCTTGATGGCCTTCGTCTCACTGACATCGTTCAGCAACGTCGACGTGCCGTGAGCGTTGACGTAGTCGATGTCTGCCGCGCGAAGGCCGGCGTTGTCCAGCGCGCGCTGCATCGAAAGCACAGCCCCGCTCCCATCCTCCGGCGGTGCACTGATGTGGTACGCGTCAGCCGCAGAACCGTAGCCGGCGATTTCCGCCAGAGGCTTCACACCGCGCGCGCGGGCGTGCTCCAGTGTCTCAAGAATCATGGCGCCGGCGCCCTCGCCGAAGACAAAACCGTCGCGTTGGGCGTCGAAGGGCCGGCTGGCGTGCTTCGGATCGTCGTTGCGGGTGGACATGGCGCCTGTGCGGTGAAAGGCTGCTAGGGCGAAGGGCGTCATCGGTGCGTCGGCCGAGCCGGCAATCATGACGTCGGCATCGCCCCGGCGGATCACCTCCGCAGCCTCGCCGAGCACCGCGTTGCCCGTGGCACAAGCCGAGATGATGCAGTGGTTCGGTCCGCGGACACCGAAGTTAATGGCGATCTGTCCCGAGGACATGTCGGGTAGCATCATGGGGCCGGTCAGTGGACTGACACGCCGGGGCCCCTTGGCGTACAGTGTCTCGTAGCCTTCCTGGATGGTGCCCAAGCCGCCGATAGCGGTGCCAAAGATCACGCCGATGCGGTCGGCGTTGCCCGCGTTGATCTCTAGACCGGCATGTTCTACCGCCTGAGTCGTGCAGGCGACCGCAAACTGAATGACCCGATCGAAGCGTCGAACCTCCTTCCGGTTCATGTAAGCCAAGGGATCAAAATCATTGCATTCACACGCGATTTGGACCTTGAAATCGGATGGGTCGAATCGGGTGATCCGTGCCGCTGGCGACTCGCCGGCCAGCAGACCTGACCAAAGCATGTTGGGGTTCAGGCCGGCGGGTGAGATCACGCCTACACCTGTGACGACGATCCGCGGTCGTGAGCCGTTCCCTTGCATTATGCCTCCTTTGGACTTTTGACAAAATGCCATTTTGTCCTGCATATTGTGTTTCGCTATCGGCGAAACCACTAGATATTGCGTAGAAATTGCGTTTGTCTAAAGTCCAACCTCCCGTATGCTTTCTGTAACTGATCACCGGTAACTGTTAACTGTTAACTGTTAACTGTTCACTGTTAACTGTTCACTGTTAACTGTTGGCACTGGTTCCGTTGGGTGGGATATGGACAGGGCAACACAGTTGCAAGGATTCGTGGGCTGATGTATCATTTCTCGCCAACCAAAATTGAACATGAGAGGAGAGCCCTGTATGGAACTACACCTAACTTGCTGCCCTGACTGCCGCAGTGAGAATTTCAAATCTCACACGACCTACACCGTGCACGGTGAACAACGTCACATTTATCATTGCGATGAGTGCGGGTCTTACTTCTCGCAGACGAAAAACACAGCTTTGGAGGGCTTGCGCACCCCCTTGAGTCGCATCACCACGATCCTCGACGCCATCAATGAGGGTATGAGCCTCAATGCTGCTTGTCGAGTCTTCGAAGTAGGTAAGAATAGCATCTATCGGTGGCAAGACCGCCTGGCGGCTGTGAAAGAAGTCCTGCTACTCTACGCCCTCTGTCATCAGTTCGTGCAACAACTGATTGAAGGTGATGAGGTCTACACCCGAGTCAACAAGAACAAGCCGCCTGACGAGTCGGAAGGATGGACCATTGTGCTCATGGATCGAGCCACGCGGTTCATTTGGGAGATGCAATGTGGAGAGAAAGAGCAGAGCCTCTTTGAAGACGCGATGAACCTGCTGGCTCAGGTCATCGAACAAACCGAGGGTCTCTCCCTGTTGACCGATGGGGAACGCCGTTACGGCAATATTCTCTTTGAGATTTGCTATGAAGTCCTCCGCACTGGCAATCCTGGTCGCCCCAAACATACGCTGCCCGAGGGAGTTAAGGTACGGATCAAAAACAAAGGCTCGCAGGCCCATAAGAGAGGGCGTAAGCGGCCCAAGTACCAAGCGCCGCACAATGAACATCCCGAGACCGAGCAGAACATAGAAATCAAGCAGATTCATGCCAATCATCTTGAGGCCTTTAACAGCTCCTTGCGGCGACGGCTGTCTTGTTATCGGCGTAGGACCAACACCTACGCCAAAACGCAGTCCGCCTTGCAGACACGCTTGGATGTGTATTGGATCTTGCACAATTTCGTCCGATCCCACTTCACGACCAAGCAGGTGCCCGCTGTGGCGATGGGCATTCTTGAAACAGGGCTCTCATGGCAGGACATCTTCACCATCCAGTACATCGAGGCCTGATACATTCCCACCCAACGGAACCAGTGCCGGGCAAACCTGAGTTGTCAATTCGAGAAACGGCTTGCCTGACGGCGCTGTCAGTCTGCCACTAGCAGGACTTCGTGAAGGGTTCCCTGGAGTCTGATGAGCGCGTGATCAAAGTGGGAAACGACGGCGGGCATTATACTATATCTTGTGAAGCTCGTCAAAACAGGGCTTTGACTGGTGTGGCATCCCAAGTTTGTAAAGCCAGTGGCCGACGCTCTCAACCCGCAACAAGTTGCGGCGCCCGGACGCTCGAACTTGCGACGTCCTGAGTCTGTCGAAGGGTTCGAGATGGTGACTCATACTGGTACGAGAGTTTAGATGATGATTGCGTCATTGGCAGATGGGGGATGCATCCCTTTGACTTTGACGTAACCGCGGGGTACAATTTCGATGTACCTCGATTCTATTTACTGCGTACTGCGTGCTCCGTGACCTTTACGCAATACGCAACACACTTCAGGTTTGGCAATCAATGGATGATGATCAATGGATGATGACACCGAACGCAAGAGACTGATCCTACTCGACGGCCACGCGCTAGCCTATCGGGCTTTCCACGCCCTGCCGGCCGACATGACCACGTCGCAGGGCGAGCCGACGAACGCCACCTACGGCTTCGCCTCCATGCTGCTCAAGGTTCTTGAGGAGCACGAGCCCGACTACATCGCAGCCACCTTCGATGCCGGCGACAGCGGTCGCACCGAACAGTACGAAGCGTACAAGGCCCAGCGCGAGAAGATGCCCGACTCGCTCAACATCCAGATGGACCGCATCCGCGAGTTGGTCGATGCCCTCAACATGCCTATCTACGAGGTCGAAGGCTACGAGGCCGACGACGTCCTGGGCACGCTGGCGCAGCAAGCCGAGGAGGCCGGCGTCGACACGCTCATCGTGACCGGCGACACCGACACCTTCCAACTCGTCACCGATCACGTGCATGTGCTGGCCTCGCGCAGCTCCTTCTCGGATACCATCATCTACGATCCGGAAGCCATCGCGGAGCGATACGGCCTCACAGCCGGACAACTGCCCGACTACAAGGGGCTGAAGGGCGACAGCTCAGACAATATCCCCGGTGTGTCAGGCATCGGCGACAAGACGGCCACGGCGCTTCTCGAGGAGTACGGAACCGTCGAAGAGGCCGTCGCGCACATCGACGACATCAGTAACACTCGCGCGCGCAACGCCCTGGCCAAAGGCCGTGAGATGGCTCTGCTGAGCAAGAAGCTGGTCGTCATCCACCGCGACGTCCCCGTCGAATTGGAGCTGGAGGCGTGCCGGCTGCGCGACTACAACCCTCAGCGTATTATCGACATGTTCCGCACGCTGGGGTTCAGGAGCCTGGTTGACCGCCTGCCCGACAGCGAAGGTGCCACCCAGCTTGCGATGTTTGATGAAGCTGTCGAAGGCCCGCCGCCCGATCAGGCCGAGTACCACACGGTGGACGACGCGGATGACCTCACGAACTTGGCGAAACAACTTGGGAAGGTCGAGATCTTCGCCGTTGACACAGAGACGACGAGTGAAGACGCCATGCTGGCCGATCTCGTCGGGCTGGCCTTTGCCTCGGAGCCGGGCGAGGGCTGGTACGCCCCCGTGGGACACGAAGCCAACTACGAGCAATGGCGGCTCGACATGGGGGAAGGGCCGGCCGACGTTCAGCCGAGGACCAACCTGGCCCTGCGCGAGACGCTGGACGCTGTCCGCCCGCTGCTGGTTGACCCAGAGATCACCAAAGTCGCCCACAACATGAAGTACGACATGATGGTCCTGGCGCGGGCCGGCGTCGAGCTGACCGGCCCAACATTCGATACGATGATCGCCGCTTGGCTGCTGGAGCCGTCGCGCCGCACCTACAACCTGAAGGACCTGGCATGGTCCAAGCTTGGTGTCGAGATGCAGCCCATCACGGACCTCATCGGCAAGGGGCGCAACCAAATCACCATGGCCGAGGTGCCCATCGAACCCGTCACAGCCTACGCCGGCGCCGATGTCGACATGACCATCCGGCTGGCCCGCATGCTGGAAGACGAACTGCGCGCCCACGACGAACTGTGGCGGCTGTTCCAGGACGTCGAGATGCCGCTGGTGCCCGTGCTGGCCGACATGGAGATGGCCGGCATCCGCGTCAACCCGCACGTGTTGGGCGAGATCTCCCGCGAACTCCACAAGCGCATCACCGCGCTAGAGAAAGACATCTTCGACATCGCCGGCTATCAGTTCAACGTCAACTCGCCGCAGCAGCTCTCCGGCGTGCTGTTCGATGATCTCGGTCTGCCGAAAAAGCGCAAGACCAAGACCGGCTACTCGACCGCTGCCTCGGTCTTAGAGGAAATTCGCGACGAGGGCAGCGACCCCCACGGCATTACCGACCTGATTCTCGAATATCGGCACCTGACGAAGCTGAAGGGAACTTATGTCGACTCACTGCCCGAGCTGATCAACCCGCACACGGGCCGCATTCACACGTCCTTCAATCAGACCGCGACCGTGACGGGCCGGCTCTCGTCGACCAACCCCAACATGCAGAATATCCCCATCCGCACCGAGGTGGGACGCGAGATCCGGCGCGCTTTCGTCGCGGAGGAGGACAATCTCCTCCTGGCCGCCGACTATTCGCAGATTGAGCTGCGCATCTTGGCCCACATCAGCGAGGAGCCACGCCTGGTCGAGGCCTTCCGGCGAGACGAGGACATCCACAGCAGCACTGCCGCCACGCTCTTCGACGTGGCGTTGGACGAGGTGACACCCGACATGCGCCGGCTGGCGAAGGTGGCCAACTTCGGCATCATCTACGGGCTCAGCGGCTACGGGCTGTCGCGGCAGACGGACATGACGCCCGCCGAGGCCACCGAGTTCGTGTCGAACTACCTGGAGCAACTGCCGCGCGTCCGCGACTACATCGAAAACACGAAGAAGCGAGCGAAGGAACAGGGCTACGTAGAGACGCTGCTGGGCCGGCGCCGGTACTTCCCGGAGCTACAGCGCCGGCGGGTGCCGTACAACATCCGCGAGGCCGCCCACCGCGAGGCCATCAACGCCCCCATCCAGGGCACCTCGGCCGACATCACCAAGCTGGCCATGATCGACCTGCACCGTGCGCTGGAGGAGCGCGAGGCCGGCGCCCGCATGCTGCTTCAGGTGCACGATGAGCTGCTACTGGAAGTCCCCGCGGACGAGATTGACGACATCGTCCCCCTCGTCCGCGAGACCATGCGCGATGCCTTCGAGCTCAACGTGCCGATCAAGGTCGATGTGAAAGCCGGCTACAACTGGCGCGACATGGAGATCACCCAATAATTCGACCTGTGCAGTTAAGACTTCGGAAGTCTTCGCTCAACGGTTGGAAGGTTAGAAGGTCGAAGGCTGGAAGGTCACGGGCGTCTAACGCTGAACCTTCCAACTTTCTAACCTTCAACGCACGTATCGATCAAGGTGAGGAAGACGGGTATGATCATTGTTTCGGCCACTAGCTCGGCTTGGATTGCCAAATCCAAGCCATAACCGCTGGATTTGGCAATCCAGCGGGAGCAGGCGGAAGCCAATGGCCGAAACGATGATCAAGGCCAGGAAGAAGTAATTGACTGGGACGAATACATCAATAAACGGCAATAATCTTATGCTGAAAGAACGAATCGCACAACTCATCGCACAAGCCATCGACGACGCGTTGGACGCCGGCGCCCTCCCCCCTTTTGATCCGCCGGACAACGTCCCCGTACAGCACGCTAAGCCGAAGTTCGGCGACTTCGCCTCGCCCGTGGCAATGCCCCTAGCCGGCGTTGCCCATATGCCGCCCGTCAAGATCGCCGAGACGATTGTTGAGCACCTCGGCGACGCGGACTTCCTAGCCGAAGCGCACGTTACTCACCCTGGCTTCATCAATATTCGGCTGGATACGGCGTGGTTGGCGCGGCAAGTCGAGGCGATCCTGGAAGCCGGCGACCAATTCGGCAACATTGACCTAGCTGGCGGCAAGCGTATCCAGGTGGAATTCGTCAGCTCGAACCCCAACGGACCGCTCACGATCGGACACGGGCGGAACGCTGCGATTGGTGACACAATAGCCAACGTGCTGGCGGCCGCCGGCTACGACGTGCAGCGCGAATACTACTTCAACGACGCCGGCCGGCAGATGAACCTGTTCTACGCCAGCGTTTTCGCTCGCTACATGCAAGAGCTAGGCCACGCCGACGTCGAATTTCCAGAGGCGGGCTATCGCGGCGCCTACGTCGTCGACCTGGCACAAGAGATCATTGACGAGGAAGGCGATCGCTTTGCCGGCCTCGACCACAACCGCGCCGTCGAAGAGATTGGCGCGATTGCCCTTCAGAAGATGATCGACCTGATTAAAGAAGACTTGGTCTTCATGGGCGTGCGCTACGACCGGTGGTTCACCGAAAGCAGCGTATACGAGAACGGCCTGTTCGATCAAGTGCTGGAGATGCTGCGAGACAAGGGGTACGTCGAAGAAAAGGAGGGCGCTGTCTGGTTTACGTCCACGGGTCTGGGCGACGACAAGGACAACGTCATCATCCGCTCCAACGGACCCCCCACCTACTTCGCATCGGACATCGCGTACCACTACGACAAGTTTGTGTTGCGTGGCTTCGACGAGGTCATCAATGTCTGGGGCGCCGATCATCAGGGTCATGTCCCGCGCATGAACGCGGTGATGCGCTCCTTCGGCTTGGACCCGGACCGCCTGGACATCATCATCTACCAACTTGTGACGCTGAAACGAGGCGATGAGATCGTCCGCCTTTCGACACGAACCGGTGATCTGATCACGCTCCGCGAAGTCATCGAAGAGGTTGGTGGAGACGTTGTGCGTTTTCTTCTGCTGCAGCGCTCACCCACAGCCCAGATGGATTTCGACCTGGAGTTGGCGAAGGATACGTCTGAGAAGAACCCGGTCTACTACGTCCAGTACGCTCACGCCCGCATCTCCAGCATTCTGCGCTATGCCCAGGAGCGAGGGGTACCCCTCTTTGACGATCCCGACATCACCTTGCTGACTCACCCGGCGGAGCTCGATCTGATTCGAGGGATGCTGCGGCTGCCAGAGATTATCGAACTCGTATCTGCGAAGCGAGAGCCGCATCATCTCACGCACTACGCCCAAGAGCTGGCGACGACATTCCACGGCTTTTACAAAGAATGTCGCGTCATCTCCTCGGAACCCGGCGACGAAGCCATCTCCCAGGCTCGACTCGCGCTAGTTCGGGCCGCGAAGATTGTGCTGGCTCGAACGTTGACCCTGATTGGCGTGGGTACACCAGAGCAAATGTAGATTCGGGCGTATCTTCTCAGTAGGCTGGGTAAATCGCAAAGCCCGTTCGTAGTGAACGCGGATGCGCACATCCGTCCGGAACGCAGTGGAGTGCCGTCGTGGTACGCAGGACGCTGGGACGCCACTCCGGCTTCGCCTCCGTGACTGACTACGAACCTAGACTGCGATTTACCGAGGCTGGGGAAGGTAGGACAAATTGGCAATTTGTCTTACGTATTGACCCCAAGATATTGAGCGGATACATTCGGGCATTCCGTGACGCGCCGTGATGGGTGATCGTCAGGTATCTTGACCTGCGGCCTCTAATAGTTTGACTACTTCCTCATCCCGCGTCTGCCCGAAGACCTCGTAGAAGCGCCCTATCGCCCAGAAGGGCTCCGGTGTGGACAGCGCCACGACCTCATCAGCCAACGCGCGGAGCTCTTGAATGGTCCGCGGAGGACCAACAGGCACAGCCAGGATCAGCCGGCCAGGATCGCTCGCCCGCAGTGCTCGCAGCGAGGCACGTACGGTTGATCCGGTGGCTACGCCATCGTCGACAAGAATCACTGTCCGCCCCTGGGTCTGGGGTCGGGGGCGATCACCACGATATACAGCCACACGACGCTCCACTTCATCCAATTGGCGCTGCGTCTCCGCGTCGACGTAGTCCCCAGAAACAGCAAGCTCTGTGATGACTTCCTCATCGAGAACCAAGGTGCCATCACTGGCCACGGCCCCGATAGCGAACTCGGGATTGCCTGGCGCGCCGATTTTGCGGGTCACGAAGACATCCAGCGAGGCATCGAGGGCTTGTGCCACTTCGTACCCCACCGGAACGCCTCCGCGCGGCAGCGCCAAGACCAACACATCGTCGCCTGGGCCCAATGCCTGCAGGCGCTCGCCCAATTGCCGGCCGGCATCCCGTCGATCTTCAAACATCATTCAAACATCACCCCGCCGCCTCCCGCCAAGCCAGGGCAATCGCCATCTCCGCCGCCTCCTCTGGTGTCGCAGCCCGCTGTATTGCATTGACGCGTTCGCCTGGCCTGCTGAGCTCCCACGTTCCCAGACCGACGACGGGGAGGCCGGCCTTGAGCGCATGGGCGATTTCGGAGAGGGTCCCGTACCTACCGTGCACGGCGACAACGGCCTGCCCCGTCCGCACCACGATCAAGTTGCGCGCCTGGCCCATGCCAGTGACAATCGGCATGTCGACGTATGGGTTGGCGGATCGTCGATCCAGGCCAGGCAGTATACCGATGGTGGTGCCGCCGGCCGATTTGGCGCCGCGACAGGCCGCCTCCATGACGCCGCCCAAGCCGCCGCACACGACCGTGGCGCCGGCCTCTGCTAACGTGCGTCCAACGGCCTCGGCCTCAGCCGCCGTCGCCGCGTCACACTGGCCGTCGCCGACCACAGCGATAATCAATGCTTGGCTCATCTTACGTTACTTTCAAGTCATCAGAAACCACAGGTTTTTCCCTCGGCTATTCAGACACCAAGGGATAGGCGCCTAGCTGAGTATAGACAGCGCCAGACGGCTTCAGTTGACTGCGCATCAAACTGACTTCCTCCACCCACATTTGCCCTACCGTTTCGACGGTCTCGTCTTGCAGTCCCTCACCGAGCCGGCGCTTGTAGCCCGAGCCGGCACGCCGGTGAACACGACCCAACGTGAAGTGAGGGTGAAACGATCTGCGCTCGGGCTCAAAGCCCAGGTCTTCCATAGCCTTCTCTACCCTCTCCTGCACAGTGTGGAGTTGCCCCGTTTTGCCGCCGACGCCCACCCAGATGACGCGGGGCCGGCGCCAGTTAGGGAACACGCCGAGTTCTTCGGCCGTGACGGTGAATGGCTCCGTGCCGGCGACAGCCTGCGCCACCCCCTCGCCGATGGCGTCGATGCGGCCGGCCGGCACGTCGCCCAGAAACTTCAGGGTGAGGTGAATGCCTCCGGGCCGCACCCAGCGGACCTGATCCGCCCACTCGTTGGCTCGTAGGTCGTCTTGAACTTCCATCAAGCCGTCCAGCAAATCCTGAGCCAGCTCGATGGCGATGAACGATCGAATGCCTGCCATAGTGGTTCCTTCCTCGCAGTAGAGGCCTCTTCTTGTGTAGGCACGAAGTGCCTGAGTAGCTTGACAATGTTAAATTCGGTTCAGAAACAGCCTTTTGCTCGCCGAAGGTCTCCTGACCGAGGTGAACGGGGCTCGGTCAGGAGACCTTCGCCCAGCACGCCAGGTAATTTAACATTGTCAAGGTAGTTGCCTACAATCAAGGATAACAGAGAAGGATTGGACAGTCAAAAAACTGATAACTGTTACAGGCGCCAGAAGCGCTCGGCATCACAATCGCCGCCGGCCATTCGCGAATACTCGCGCACAGCCTCAGCCATCGCCCCTTCGCTGTCGAACAGATCCGCGATCTGCGACGCGTAGCAGGCAACAGCCGCGATCTTCAACTCGACGTCGATGGAGCGAACGGACGAGGCCCAGTTGCCAAGACCTTGTAAATCCGACGGCAAGGGCGAAGCGAGCTGGACATCGTCGACCCCCTCTGACGGAGCCCCCTTCCCGCTCGCCCCCATGCCGCGAGCCAGCCGCCAAACATACGGGAAATCCTCGTAGAACTCGACCCACCGGCCCCGATCCGCCAGGCTCAGGCCCACATCGCGCACAACCAGATGATCCACGTGGTGGCCGATGCCCAGGGGTGCGTAACACCTTGCATCGCCGGCCTGCTCCAGAACAGCGTCCACTCGCGCTACCAGTTCTTCCTGCAACTCCCGCTCAACTGGATCCACGTCGCCGAAGATGCTGCTCTCGCCCCCATACAGCACCCGTTCCCCATCCACGCGATAGATGGCGTCGAAGTATTCCCAGTAGGCCACATCGGCGCCGAGAACCGCTAGCGCTGCCCTGTCGTCGGTGCGCCGCGTGGCCATAACATCCTCGTGATTACCCCAAACGGCATGCTTTTCCGTGGCAAACGCTGACAACTGATCGTAGTCTGGGGCGCCGGCGAAGATATTGACGACCAACACGGGTTGGCCGGCCTGCGTTTGCCGGAAGATCGTGCCGCCGCAGGAGAGCGCCGCGTCGTCCAGGTGTGGGGAAAGGTAGACGTGAAGCATCGGCATGTCCGCTTGATTGAGGCTCAGCTGGCGAACACGACGAGCGCGATAGCGATCAGCAAGAAGAAAAACGCCAGCGCGAGGAACGGTATGGCGATTGACTGAAATAACGCAACGAACAAGGCGACGTAGTCGCTGAGACGCCACCAATCGGGGAGGCCGGCCGGCTCATCCTGGGCCGGCTGTTCTTCCGTACGAAGATCGCGTCTCCACACGATTCACTCCTCGAGTGGATAGTGGCAAGCAACCCACCTGTCGCGTATCGCCTCCAGCGGAGGCTCTACTTCAGTACAGTGCTTGTCAGCATACGGGCAGCGGGTTCGGAAACTGCAGCCAGAGGGTGGGTTGATGGGCGAAGGAACATCACCTTCTAGGATAATCCGCTCTCGCCGAACCCTTGGGTCAAGCGATGGGATGCTGTCAATGAGTGACTTGGTGTAGGGGTGCTTGGGAACAGCGAAGAGGTCCTCCGTCTGGCCCACTTCGACCAACTTTCCCAGGTACATCACGCCGATGCGATCACACACATACTGCATCACGCTCAAGTCGTGAGAGATAATAAGATACGTCAGCCCAAATTCCTCTTTGAGTTCCACTAAGAGATTCAGAATCTTCGACTGTACCGACACGTCCAGCGCGCTAGTTGGCTCATCGAGCAAGATAAGCTGAGGGTGCAGGACCAGGGCGCGCGCCAGGGCGATGCGTTGGCGCTGGCCACCGCTGAATTCGTGAGGGTAGCGGAAAAGGTGCTCTTCGTTCAGGCCCACGCGCTGGAGCATATCGAGCACCCGCTCCCTGACCTCTGATCGCTCAGCGAGACCGTGAATCACAAGGCCCTCACTGACGATGTCTTTAACGAGCTTGCGCGGATGCAGTGAAGAGTATGGGTCCTGAAACACAATTTGCATGTGGCGGTAGATGCGCTTCTTATCACTACCCTGCCACTCTAGAATATTGTCGCCGTTCAAGGACACACTGCCACCGGTCGGCTCGATGAGTCGGAGCAACGAGCGTGCGAGGGTGGTCTTACCACAACCGGACTCGCCCACGACGCCGAAAACCTCCCCCGGCTCGATGTCAAACGAGACCCCATCGACGGCCTTCACGAAATCTGTGGGATCGCGGAACAAGCCCCCACCGATGGGGAAGTGCTTCTTCAGATTCCGAACCTGGAGCAGTCTACTCACGACTGCTCTCCGACTGTGGCAGAGGCATCTGGATTCGCCCAGACGTTGGCCGGCAGCTCATCATGAGCAGCATCGGGAATCCCATCGCGCCCTTCCTCGTACAGTACACAAGCCGCGAAATGCCCCTGTTTCACCGTTAGCAAATCCGGTCTCTCTACAGCGCATTCGGACATAGCATATTCACAACGAGGGTGGAAGCGACAGCCGGCCGGCGGATCGACGAGGTCTGGCACGGAGCCCCGGATGGTATACAATGGTCCCTGCCTCGCCAAATTCGGCAGTGCACGGAGGAGACCACGGGTGTATGGGTGAGCGGGATTGGTGAGCACCTCCTCGGTTGTGCCGTATTCGACAACGTTGCCGGCGTACATCACGGCAACTTTATCGCATGTCTCAGCGACAACACCCAGGTCGTGAGTGATGAGCAAGATCGACGCTTCAATCTGCTCCACGAGCTCGGTCATGAGATTCAGTATCTGGGCCTGAATCGTCACATCCAACGCACTGGTGGGCTCATCAGCAATTAGCAATTTCGGGCGTGGCGCGAGCATCATGGCCAGCATCGCCCGCTGCGCCATACCGCCGGAAAGCTCGTGAGGATACTGATGCGCCACTTGCTCCGGGTCAGCAATCCGAACCGTGCGCAGTATCTCGATGGCCTCGGTTTGGGCATCATCCAGCGGCTTATAGTCGTGGATGGCGATGGATTCGGCAATCTGCGCGCCGATGGTAAAAGCTGGGTTCAGAGACACCTTCGGCTCCTGCATAATCATGCTGATTTGGCGCCCACGGAACTCGCGCATCTCCCGTTCGCTCAGCGCCAACAGGTCCTGGCCTTCGAACAGTATTTGGCCACCTTCGATCTTGCCTGGATAGCGGATGAGGCGCAGCACCGAGCGCGCTGTCACACTCTTGCCGCAGCCCGTCTCGCCAACGAGCCCAACGATTTCGCCGCGCCCGATCGTCAGGTTCACGCCATTAAGCGCACGGACGACGCCTCGGTAGGTATAGAAGTTGACAAACAGATCCCGGACTTCGAGAATCGGGGACGAGACCGTATCGAACATCTGCTCCGCCATCATCACCTCGTCAACCTCGGGTCCAACACATCGCGCAGCCCGTCCCCCAACAGATTGAATCCCAGGACGGTTACCAGGATAGCCAGGCCTGGAAACGTGCTCAGCCACCACTGGCTCGTGATGAAGTTTCGTCCTTCAGCGATCATGATACCCCACTCAGGTGTCGGCGGTTGAGCCCCGAACCCGATGAACCCGAGGCCGGCAGCGGTAAGGATGATAAACCCCATATCCAGCGTGACCTGAATGATAATCGGCGTGATGCACATCGGCAGCACATGGAGGAACAAGATGCGCATACGGCCGGCGCCAAGCGCCCGGATCGCCTCAATGTAATCTTCCTCTCGGACAGCCAACGCCTCCCCCCGGGCCAGTCGCGCATAGACCGGCCACGAGGCGATGGCAATGGCGAAGATGACGTTCTCGAGGTCTGGCCCGAGAGCAGCCGCCACGGCCATAGCCAGTACGAGTTTGGGGAAGGCAAAGAACATATCCGTCACGCGCATCAGCAAATCGTCCACCAGTGCGCCGAAGTAGCCGGAGGTCACCCCCACAACCGTGCCGACGGTGCCGGCAATCACAGCCACAATCATCGCAATGCGCAGCGAGACGCGTGCGCCATGAATGACGCGGCTGAAAATATCGCGACCAAGCTGATCCGTGCCGAACCAATGTTCAGCACTCGGACCCTGCAGGCGATCGCTTGTCTCGCCTTTGACAGGATTGTATGGCGCGAAATACGGACCGAAGGCGGCGACGAGAATGAAGACAAAAATAACGAGAATGCCGATTACGGATAGCGTGTTCCGCCGTAGATATGACCAAAAATAGAGCGCACTTTCCAACTGGCTCTTATAGCGATGTTGAAAGTCTTTAACCCACCCGGTTGCGACGCTCACACTAGATCCCTTCCACACCGATACGCGGATTGAGAAACGCGTAGACGATATCGACCACCAGGTTGGCAAGGGAGAACGTCAGAGCAATCAGAAGTGTGGCTCCCATCACGGCCGGAAAGTCCAAGAACAGGAAGGACGAGGTGGCATATCGCCCGAGACCGGGCCAAGAGAAGATGCTCTCTGTCAATACGGAGCCTTCGAGCAAGCCACCGTATGTCACGCCGATGATGGTGACTGTCGGGATCATGGCGTTGCGCAGCGCGTGCCGGTAGATCACGACTCGTTCCTTGACGCCCTTCACGCGGGCGGCCTCGATGTACTCCTGACCGAGCACATCGAGCATGCTGGAGCGTGTGATACGGGTGATGGCGGCTGTGGAGAAGTAGCCGAGAACGAAAGCCGGCATGATCAGGTGCATGACGGCGCTCCTGAAAGCCTCCCAGTTGCCGGCGATAATCGAATCCAGCGTGATGAATCCAGTCACCTGCGGCGGACGGATCACACGGCCGGCTCTGGCCCGTTCGTCCTTGAGTCCTGGACGCGCAACACCGAGTTCGTGTTCCAAGCATTTGAGGATCACTGGAGTGGCCCACCTGGCGTTGACAGACTCATCATCAAAGACATGCGGGAGCCGGCAACCCAGAAACTGGCCCTTGAAAAGGGCGAGATAGACATCGCTTGGGATCTGCTCCAGGATCAGATCGTGGACTTTGAAGGCTCGGACGAGATTAGTGTACAAGAAAGCCCGACGTTCTTCATTTGGTATGTCGGCATGAATGTGGGCAAGGTCGAGGCTTTCGCTGACGAGCGAGTGCGTGATGCTGTGCGGTATGCCATTGACTATGACGGCATCGTGAATGATCTCATGGCAGGTGGTGCAGCGAAAGGCCAGACCTTTGTGCCAAAAGCCATGTTCGCGCATTTGGACGAAACACCGTACTCGCGCGACGTCGAACAAGCTAAGAGCCTGATGGACGAAGCCGGCTACGGGGATGGCTTCAGTGTCGAGATGATCACTTCGCCGGCTTCGCCTTGGCCGGATATTGCAGCGAAGATCAAGGAAGATGTGTCTGAGATCGGTATCGACATCCAGATCAAACAGGTACAGGCAGCGCAGTTGTACGAGATCTACCGCGCTCAGGATCACGACATGGTGCTTGCTCAATGGGGGGCCGACTACGCTGACCCAGACGCGCTCGCCAAGCCTTTTGGCCACGCCCGAACTACAGGGGATGAAGCGGCCATCAAACAGCTTGCGTGGCGCAACATGTACACCAATGCCGAGACGTCGGACATGGTCGAGCAGGCTGCTGCGGAGCGGGATGCGGCTGAACGTGAGCAGATCTATACACAGATTCAGCAAATCATCCTTGATGAAGGCCCCTTCGCCATCTTCCTTTATCCAGTGGACAGAAAAGCCCACTTGAATCGGGTGCAGGGCTTCTCAGTCGTTCCGTTGTGGTATCTCTATGACCTGTCCGAGATTACAATAGAGGAGTAAGCGAGTAGTCAACATGCCCCTCAGGGCACCATGAAGCATAAAAATGGTGCTGGCTCGGTCTGTAAGCGAAGCGGCGACCGGCCAGAGCAGCATTTTCAGAGTAGCGACAGCTTCGCTTCTCGTGCCGAGTAGGACGTTCTGACAGGGGGCGTTCGGTGTGCACAAGCCTGGCGACACATCTCGGGCAGGCTGACATCCACCGGATGCTCCCCGCTTTTGATCAGCAGCTCTAAATTCTGCTTATCTGCTTAGAAGATGCGCTTGGCCACCCTTGCGAAGGTTGCAGAGTGGCCCCGCGGCGAAATGACACGCGATGACCGACGGTGATTCTGCCGTGAGGCTGGCTCACGAACCTTCGCAAGGGTCAAACGTAGAACTCCTGTTTCTGATC
>JAANWY010000142.1 GCA_018263655.1 Anaerolineales bacterium
AGCTACTCAGGCACTTCGTGCCTACACAAGAAGAGACCGGAAAAATGGGGTCGCTGGGGGGCGGCCGCCCCCCAGCGACCCCATTTTTCCGCATTTCTCAACTGCGGGGGCGATAGCCTGAGTAGTTGCGTTTCGGAAACCTTTGGGGTTTATGAGAGGAGGACTTCGTGACCGAGAACGACATCGAATGGCCTGAGATAGCGGACGAAAATGACGTACCGCCGGCCGACATGGTATTGCCTGCGTTGGAGGAATTGCCAGAGGGCTACAGGTCGGGTTTTGTGGCCGTCATCGGCAAGCCCAACGTAGGCAAGTCGACGTTGATGAATCGGTACGTGGGCGAGAAAGTGGCCATCGTATCACCCAAGCCGCAGACGACACGGCATCGGATCCTGGGCATCCGAACCGATGACCGCGCTCAGATCGTCTTCGTCGACACGCCAGGCATCCATGATCCGCTGCACAAGCTGGGCGAGGTCATGGTGGAGACCGCCACCCGGGCTGTGCCCGATGCTGATCTAATCCTCTTCATCGTCGATGTTGCCGGATATCCGGTTGCCGGACATCCGGTTGCCGGACATCCGGTCGCCGGACATCCGGTCGCCGGACATCCGACGGATGAAGATCGTCAAATTGCCGGTGTCCTTGACAAGCATGCCGGCGCTCCGATATTCCTTGTGCTCAATAAAGCGGACCGCGCGGACGCCGAAGAAATTGAACAACATGCGGCCGCGTACGGCGAACTCCTTGAGGTAGAGGACACCGCCATTATCTCGGCCACCACGGGGGCGGGAACGGCGGCGTTGCTGGAACGCATCATCGAATTCTTGCCGGCTGGCCCGCAGTACTACCCCGCTGACCAGATCACGGATCAAGCGGAGCGCATCATCGGTGCCGAATTTATCCGTGAGCAGGTCTTGCGTTTCATCCGCGAAGAAGTGCCGCATTCCGTCGCTGTGGTCGTGGAAGAGTGGAAGGAACGTAGCGAGACTCTGACCTACGTCAGTGCCAATATCTTCGTGGAGAAGGGCTCGCAGAAAGGGATCCTAATCGGCAAGGGGGGCTCGATGCTCAAACGCATTGGGCAGGCCGCGCGTGAGGAATTGGAGCGCTTCGTCGGCCATCAGGTGTACCTGGACCTATGGGTGAAAGTCCGAAAACGCTGGCGCAAAGATGAAAATGTACTGCGCTGGCTAGGGTATAGTGTACCGAAGGAGTAAGCGTTCAGCTCCCCTTGCGAAGGTTAGGAAGAACCTTGGCAAGAGGCCGATTTTCGACTGGTGAGGGACCCTTCAACCCGAAAGCGATTGGCAAACCTTCGCAAGGGTCCCCACTACCTGAACAGTTACCCGAAGGAATGACGAGCATCTACCTGAAAAGGGGGGTTGGAGAACACAGGATGCCATTTTCCAACCTCCCCCTTCCCTTTTCCTCACCGTAAGCGTTCAGCTACCCTTGCGAAGGTTAGGAAGAACCTTGGCAAGAGACCGATTTTCGACTGGCGAGGGGCACCTCAACCCGAAAGCGATTGGCAAACCTTCGCAAGGGTCCCCACTACCTGAACAGTTACTCCTCACCTAGCCCTTGATGACGGCCATGGGCTGGAGTTGAGCCACCTTCTTGGCGATGCCGGCCTCACTGACGACTTCCACCACGTCATCCACGTTCTTGTACGCGATAGGCGCCTCTTCGGCCAGGCCGGGCATGCTGCCAGCGCGGACCTCGATGCCCCGTCCCTGGAGCTCGTCACGCAAGTCCTCGCCCCACACGGTCTTCTTCGCCCGTGTCCGGCTCATCGTCCGGCCGGCACCGTGGCAGGTGGAGCCGAAAGTCTCATCCATCGATTCCTGGGTCCCGACGAGCACCCAGGAAGACGTCCCCATCGACCCGGGGACCAGAACCGGCTGTCCAACAGCCCGGTATTCCGGTGGGAGCCCCTCGAACCCGGGGCCGAAGGCGCGCGTGGCCCCCTTGCGGTGGACGCAGACCTCGACCGTCTCGCCGTTGACCTCGTGCTGCTCGACCTTGCCCATGTTGTGGGCGATGTCGTAGATCTGGAATATGTCCCAGTTCTTCGCCTTGCCAGCCAGCGCTTCCTCGAAGCTGCGCCGCACGTAGTGAGCCAACACCTGGCGGTTAGCGAAGGCGTAGTTAGCCGCACACTTCATCGCCGCATAGTAGTCCTGCCCCTCAGGTGACTGGAACGGCGCATAGACCAACTCACGGTCTGGCAGTTGGATGTTATACTTAGACAGGCTCTTCTGGAACGACCGGACGTAGTCGGTGCAGACCTGGTGGCCGAAGCCACGGGACCCGCAGTGGATCTGCACCACGATCTGGCCTGGGCGCAGCCCCATTGCGTCAGCCGCAGCCTCGTCGTAGGTGGCGACGACTTCGTCGATCTCAATAAAATGGTTGCCGGCGCCAAGTGTGCCTACCTGGGTCTTCCCCCGCTTCTTCGCTCTCTTGCTGATTGTACTGGGGTCAGCGCCCTTGAGCTCACCACTCTCTTCGGTGCGCGGGATGTCCTCCTGGCGGGCATAGCCCGCTCGCAGCGCCCAGCGCGAGCCATCGGCCAGGACTTCGTCCAGTTCGTCGATCGACAGACGCACGTGACCGCTCTGGCCGACGCCGCTTGGGCAGTTTTTGTAGAGCGCCGATGCCAGGTCCGCCAGCCGGCCGCTCAAATCCTCGCGGTCCAGGCTGGACCCCAGCAGCCGGACGCCGCAGTTGATGTCGTATCCGATAGCGCCAGGCGATATCACGCCGTTCGAGGTCCGGCTGGCGACTACGCCTCCGATGGGGAAGCCGTAGCCCTGGTGAATGTCGGGCATGGCCAGAGCGTAGCGGACCAGACCGGGTAGCGTGGCCGAGTTCACCAACTGCTCAATAGAGCGATCGTTCAGAATCTCGTCGAGCAGCCCCTCACTAGCGTACAGTCGAGCCGGCACCGTCATGTCATCACGATATTCCTTAGGTATTTCCCAGACAATATCGCCGATACGGTTAAAATCTTGCTTGCGTGCCATCAGTGATCACATCCTCTCTTCGACTCACAGGTTCGTGGAACCTCTTGATGGTCAATGTCGGATTGTCGGATCAAATTCACACGTCAAATACAACCGTGGCGGTTACCCCCTCGTCGGTCTCCTCAATCGACAAATCGTTGAACGTCACTGCCTTAATATGCTTCCGTAAGGTGTGCTGCTGTGCGCGGCTGCCCCTCACCTCAGCACGGAGATGGGTCGGTGATATCTCGTGCACAACGAACTCGCTATAGACCTCGTGTTCGGTTTCGTGGAGGTACAGCAACTCACTGAGCCAATCGACGAGAAGCACCTCCCCGTCCATCGCCTGCAGGGCGACTTCGCGCGTTAGCTCGGCCTCTACCGCGTCAATTTCTGGCACGATGAGCGTCCACATGCCACGGGCAGCGTTCGCGAACAGCGCGGCGAGGTCCTGCCCATGCACGCGAAGCCCAACGTCTGCGGTGTGTGCGATCTCTTCGAATTCGAATGCACCAGGATTCGTTGTTGCCATTGGAGTCGGTTCCCGTCCTAAGATGCTGTGTGCGTTGGCTGCATCTTCGTCCATTTGAGTGATGAGAGCGTCGGCGGAGGTGAATCTCATTTCATCGCGCAGCCGCTGCACGAATTCGACGGTCAGCTCTGCCCCGTAAATGTCGCGCTCGAAGTCAAAAATGTGCACCTCGATGGTGCGTTCTCCATCGGATTCAAATGTTGGCCTGACGCCAATGCTGGCCACACCGTCGAAGACTTCGCTCTCGATCTCCACGCGTACAGCGTAGATGCCGTTGGCCGGCACGACCACTTCCTGGGGTGAATCGATGTTGGCAGTGGGGTACCCCAGATCGTGGCCTCGCGATGAGCCGGGCACAACCTGACCCGGCAATGTCGGCAGCCGGCCCAGCAGCACACTAGCCTCACTGATTCGTCCTGCGTGTAGCAGCCCCCGGATTCGCGTACCGCTGACGACCTGACCGCCCACGCGGAGCGGCTCGACGATGCGGACCGAGTACCCAAATTCCTGGCCGAGATTACGGAGAAACTCGATGTCACCCTCGCGCCCCTTGCCGAGCGCGAAGCCTGGGCCGGCCCACAACTGCTTCACCCGAACGTGCGCCGTGATCATCTCCACGAAACGGCGTGCCGGCGTCTGAGCAACGCGCGCGTCAAACTTCAACACGACTACCGTGTCGACCCCCAGGTCGCCAAGGCGCTGAACGCGTTCGTCCAGAGTCGTTAGGTACGCCACTCGTCGATCGGGCGCCAGCACTTCCAGCGGGTTCGGGTGAAGTGTGACAACGGCGCACTGCGCACCGTTCGCGTGGGCGGCCTTAGCCATTGGCGCCAACAGGTAGTGGTGACCCAGGTGCACGCCATCAAACTTGCCGATTGCAAGCCACACATCAACATCCGGCGTCAGCTTTGTGAGACCTCGAACAACCTTCATACGTCTAGCTTGCTTCCGCAAACACCTTGTTTGGTTGCCACTTCTGCGCCCATTCCTCGTAGCGCATCAGCGCGATGAAGCGACCGTCCTCCGAGTACGCCCGGGCGTAGGGTGCGTCGACGGGGGCCGGCGCCTCGATCCTCTGGCCGTGGCAAATCTTCTGGGCAGTCGCTGCATCAACGATCATAGCTTCATAGTCCAACAAAGCCTCGTCCAGCGGGTGAATGAGCAGCATCCACCAATCGTCTACGAGGGCTTCGACGACCGTTTCGAGCTCGTTCGCCTCGCCCACTGTGAAGCGCCCGCTAGCCGTACGAATCAAGCCGCTCAGATGGGCGCCGACGCCCAGCAGTTCGCCCAGGTCGCGCGCTACGGCGCGGACATAGGTGCCCTTGGAACAATCTATCTCGACCGTGACGTGCGGCGGATTCCACTCGACAACCTCCAGGCGCGTTGTTTCCACCGCTCTGGGTTCGCGTTCGACAGTGACACCTTCCCGTGCCAATTCGTAGAGTCGCTTGCCGGCCTTTCTCACCGCCGAGTACATCGGTGGGATTTGCTCGATCTGACCGACAAACGTCCCCAGTGCGGCTTCTGCCTCTCCCCGGCTCACATCGACTGTATCGGCGCGGTGTGTGACTTCACCTTCGGCGTCCAGCGTGTCTGTGCTGACACCCAGGGTGATTTCTGCGCGGTAGCTCTTGGCGTGTTCCATCAGGTATTCGGTCACGCGTGTGGCCTTGCCAACGCAGACCAGCAGAACCCCCGTTGCCATAGGGTCCAGCGTGCCGGCGTGCCCCACACGGCGCTCTCCGGACGCCCTACGAATGGCTTGCACGACATCGTGGGATGTCACGCCGGCCGGCTTGTCAATGTTGAAGATACCGGAGAGCGGCGGCTTCTGTGGCTGTAACTGCCGCAGTACCTCTGCTGCCTCCGGCGGCGTTTCCCCTTTGAACCGGCAGGCGACACAGACCGATTGCATACGGGCTACCCCTCCCCATCCGTTTTCCCGTTGCGCATCCGGCGCACTGTGTTCAGCACGCGGTCACGCACGTCGGGCAGTGCTCCGGAGAGCTGGCACCCAGAGGCCTGTGGATGGCCACCACCGCCTAGCGCCACCGCGATTTCGGCCACGTTGACGTGTGGCTTGGACCGAAATCCAACGTCCACGCTGCCGTCGGCGTCTTCGCGGAACAGGATCGCCATGTCGGCCTCGTGCGTGCTGTTCAATAAGTTGATGATCCCGTTGGCATCCTCTGCCTTGGCGTGACACGCACGCAGCATATTGTGCGTCAATTCTGACCAGATGATTCTGTCAGCTTTGTGCATGGATTCCAGGACTTGGCCCAGTAAGCACAGCGAGGCTACGGGCTTGCTTTCGTAGATTTGTTGCACGATGTCTGTCAGCGGAGCGCCGGCCTGCATCAGCCGCGCGGCCACTTGCAGCACCCGGGGCGTCGTGTTCGAGGTGCGGAAGCTCCGGGTGTCCGTCATGATGCCTGTCAGAAAGCAAACGGGGCTTTGAGGCGGCAAGGGCAGTTCCAACCGGTCGGCTAGCAAGTACAGAATCTCGGTTGTCGCCGCAGCCTGGGGATCGACCAGCACGACATCGCCGAACCGGGTGTTGGTGACATGGTGGTCGATGTTGACGACGGGTTTGCCGGCGAAGCGATCAGGATCGTACAGCTTGCCAAGGCGGTCTAATCCGCCGGCATCCAGGCTGATGATCAAGTCCTCGTCGACTGGCGCCTCATGCGTCACACCGTCGCTACCAGGGAGGAATCCGTAAACATCCGGCACCGAATCGGCACAAGCTGCCGTCACCTGCTTGCCCAAATCTCGCAGAGCCCAGGCCAGGCCGAGCAGCGAACCGATGGCGTCGCCATCGGGATCGATATGAGTACCGATGTAGATGCGTTCTGCAGCCCGAATGTGTTCGGCGAACGCCAAGGCCGGCTGATCCAGATCGACGTGTAACGTTGGCGCGTCTCTGCTCATGCTACGTCTCCTCCGGCCTCGCTTGGTTCGTCGTCAACATCGTCTTCGTTTTCCTGTTCGATCTGATAAAGCAGATCGAGGATGCGCTGGCCTCGCTCGATAGATCGATCGAGGCGAAAGCTAAGCTCAGGAATGCGCCGCAACTCGAGGCGGTCGGCAATCTCGTGCCGCAGATACCCACTGGCGTGGTCAAGAGCTTCTTGCGCATCTTCCTTCTCCTCATTATCGCCGATCAAGCTGAAGAAAACCTTCGCGTAGCTCAGATCAGGGCTGATTTCGACATCTGTGACAGTGACGCCGGCGAGGCGCGGGTCTTGAACCCCACGCAAGATCAGTCTACCGAGTTCCTCTTTGAGCAGTTCGCTTATGCGTTTTTGGCGTCGTGTGTTTACCATAGGTGAATCACATACCTTTTCCGCAACTACCTTGACATCTTATTTTTGCGCAAAACCAAGGGGTTTCTATTCGCCAATGCAAAGGCAGCGCATTTCTAATCGTGAAATAGCGCCCAAATTGGACATATTTGGCCTGATCGGGTATCATCAGGAGAAATTCATT
>JAANWY010000143.1 GCA_018263655.1 Anaerolineales bacterium
AATCCGAAGTGAGCTTCCTCGCAGAAATCTCCTCCTGGCCCTGATAGGGTGAGGGTTATGGGGCCTTCTGGGAGCGTGCGCACCCACGACGGGTCTGTGGCCGGTGTGGCCGGCGCCTCGTCGAAGGTCTCCTGACCGAGACGTAGGGGCATCGGTCGGGAGACCTCGCCCAGCCTTGTCTGGCACATGCCCCTCATGAGATAGATACAACACCCCTCACCCTGCCACTGAACTGAAGGCATTGGGCGTTCCAACTTGTTGGACTTTTGCCCTCAACAAGTTGAGGCGTCCGAAGCGGTGAAGCTGGGCGAGGTCTCCGGGGCGATGCTGTCTACGCCCGGCGACTTGTTGGTTCTGGCTTGTCCAGGCTAGGGATTTCTGAATCCGAAGTGAGCTTCCTCGCAGAAATCTCCTCCTGGCCCTGATAGGGTGAGGGTTATGGGGCCTTCTGGGAGCGTGCGCACCCACGACGGGTCTGTGGCCGGTGTGGCCGGCGCCTCGGCATTGGCGAAGTAGGTGCCGGCCTCGAGTTCTCCAGATCGATACACGGTCCCTTGCGTGATGATCGTCTCCAGCGGTGGGAGGTCGCCGGCATCGAGTTCAGCATTGTTGTTGCGATCCATGAAAATAGCGACTTCAAAACCGGCTAGTGCCGGCTCAACCGTGGGGTCATTCTGGACGCCGTCGGCGTTGACATCGTGGAATACGACCCCCTGGATGCAGTACGGGGCCGGCGGGTCAGGGGGGCGCCCGGGGGTCGGGGTAGCCGTCGGGGAGGTGTTCGAGTTCTTGCCATCAGGGCCCACGATGAGGGGTAGGTAACTCTGCCAGCTCTCGCTGTCTGCGGCCGGCGTACGCTGAAGGAGGGCGGCAATACGCCTCGTGCTCTCTGGATGTGGCCGGCGTTGGTCACTGTGAACCGGGCCGGCAACGATCAGCAGGGCGAAGATGATGATGGCCAATCCGACAACTGACAGATAGATCGAGCCCGACCTCGCGGCATCCGAGTCTGCCTTCCGCAAGCGCGGGGCGGGCCGATAGGTGGTTCCGTTGATGGTGACTCTCTTCAGAAGTGACATGTGAGCGTGCCGGCGTGTACTCTGGGTTGTTTCCCAGATATTAACGGAAAATTCATGGCAAAAAGCTAAAGTTACGAGATGAATGCACGATAGTAATAATGTAGTGGAAGAAGCGAAAATTCGCAAATTGTTAATCTGAATAGTCACCGCTCGACAAAGGTAAATCCGGCGAAAGCCGGAGACGCAAAGCTATGGGTCTAAGGCCTCATCCTGAGCTTGTTGAAGGGCCGGATGAGCTAAGATTGCCAGGCTGCCGAAGGCGGTTCGGGAAAGTCTGTTTTCCGAGCGGTGACACGCAAGGAGACAGGCTTCTGTGTTTTCTGAGAAATCTTCTCGCTTAAATAACCTAGCTGAGTGCTTTTTTGCATCACGTCCGCTCTCCTCCATTGGACTTCGCTTGCTGGTTCTGTTTTCGCTTCTGTTGATCTGGGCCAGCTACCCAGCAACCACCCCCACCGCGGAGACCTTCCCCGATGAGAGCGAGGCTTATCATAGTGGCGGCATCGTCGAGTTCGTTGGGCCGTTTCGCCGGCCGGTGCCGGCTTCGAAATTGGCAGCGGCTGAGCTGCCGGGTCCGGCTGTCCAGGCTATTGGGAACGGCCAAATAACGCTCAGCATCGATGAAACGGTGGACGCGGCGTACGAACAGTACATTTTGGATCTGTTTGACACGGTCTATCCGGCGATTGTGGAGTTGTATGGTCAACCCTCCAGGACCATCCAGGTGACCGTGCATTTTGATGACGCGAACCCCAACTGGTTTTTCTACAACTCTACGGATGACGAGATCATCATCAGCTGCTATCCTGACATCCAGCTACCCTATGATCCCCGTAACTCCAACGACCCACAGTGGGATGGCGTTGTGACGCACGAGTTGATTCACGCGTTTCACGATGGCGTCTTCCTCTTCGCCTCGTGNCCGGAGGAAGGCATGACGGAAGCTACCACGGAAATCGTAGCCGATGGCTTGCTGGCAGAAGGCGTGCGTGACATTCGCCAGCGGGTCGCGCAGTACAACGTCTTGATGTCCGACACGTGGAACGCCATGGGCGCCGACACGCTAGGAGGCACCACGTACTCTTTCTACAAGGCGATTCCAGACCTGTTCTATCGAGCGGCGCCGGCTCTATTTTGGAAGTTGACGACTTCCCAGACCACAACGACGACTGGCGATTGGCCGCACTACGATTTCCTGGAGCAGTTGAATCAGGCGCTGTACGATTACGCTGAGAACACAAGTACCTACGTTGACAAATCGGCTTTCCTGTTGCTCATCGAGACCATCGCAATGGAGCCGATCGATGGTCAGCCAGCGCGCGACTGGGTCGAAGCTCAGGCCATTGCGTCCGTCGCTGGCGCCGCTGGTACGTTCTTAGGTGTGTATCCGTCTCGCTGGGTGTTGACGGAGACGGACGCCTGGGTGAAGACGCCGACCAATCCGGAACGGATCTATGCGTTTGCCTTCGAACGCACGGTGGGGCAGAGTGGCTGGGACACGCAAGAGACGTTGCTGGCGAACGGTGACCCGGTCACCTTCGTCATCGAGGATGCCACCGGGGCCGAGGTCCATTCAGGAACCATCACCCTCGACCGGACGTGGTCGTATGCCGGCACTGACACGTCTGGATGGCCGGCCGGCGCGTACAAGATTCGGGCGGAAGTGGTCATCAACGGCGAAAAAGTGACGGCCGAGAACACGTTCCTCGTCGGTCGATCAGTGGTGTCCCAGGAGGACGGCGTCGGGCTCGTCCTGGTGGACGGTTCGGGCCAATTGTCCTCGTTAGCCGTTTCGGTCAGTGGCGGCACCTTGGCGCTCAACGCGAATGCAGCGGCCGTCATCGTGCCAGACGACCTCTCCCACCTGCCGCAGGCGCCGGCCATCAACGACCGTTCCACCAACGTGCCACTACCCTATACGCGTGTACGGACCCTAACCCTGACGTCATCCCAGGCACAGTCTGTGGTCGCTGACGTGAACGGCGACGGCCGAGTTGACGCCACCGATGTGCAAACGGTGGCCGACAGTTGGCACAGCGTCGATTCGGCCGGCATCGAGAGCAATGACTTGAACGGAGACGGACTCGTCGACATCACTGATGTGATGATGGTTGCGCGCCAATGGGGCGCCGGCGACTCCTGACGCCTGCTGCCGGCTTCTGACGCGCAAAGCGGACCGACGCAACCGTCGGTCCGCTTTGCGTCAATCCATTATCTATCGGCCGTGTACACCAGCCGGCTGCCGTACACCGGGTCTGGCCCAACTTCGATCATCGTCCGCCGGATCGCCTTCTCAACTGACATCTTCTCCCCCAGGACGGCCAACAGCAGGCGTAGAATCGCGCGGTCGTTGTGGGCCAGATCGACTGTGTCGTTCCAGCCAACCACGGTTGAAGCCCCCTTGTCGATGAATGCTTGGGCCAGTGGCGGAGAGGCCAGGCTCTCACACCCCCCGATGATCAAGAGCGTGTCGTCGAACTGTCCTCGCATTTCTTTCGCGATGAAGGCTGACACGACGGCGAAGTAGTTGGTACCCGTGGTGTCCGGAATCGTATCGCCGTAGGCCAGCCGGCCGCGGAGCTGCTCCATCGCCCAGCGATTCTCCTGATAGACTTCCGACGTGAAAAGGCCAATTTCGCCCGTTACGCCTACATCGCTCGAGTGTGTGCGGAAGACGATTAGGTCGTAGCCGTGCGTGGCCAAGTTCCGATAGAAGTCGACGGTGATCTGCTCGCCCGTGTAGACGTCGACTTGGTAGCCGGCAACCTCTAGCGTTGCCGAGGCCAGGTCGACGAACTCTGGATTGGGGTGGGTGAGCGCGACCTGATCAATAATAGCGGCGCGCGGCGGGAGATTGCCGGCGGGATCGGGCGATGGCGCGAAAGACCAGAGACCCGTCAATCCGCTGACGGGTCTCGATATAAATGCGCCAATGGCCAGTACACTCAGGATGCCGAGGGCCGCTATCCACAGGCGACGGGACTTCATGGGCTCCGGTTCAGGTGTTGGACCAGCGGCGCATCACCACAAATCCAACGGCGCCGGCCAGTGTCACCAACACAACGAGTGGGACGATGAGCGAGCCAAAGGTCGCCTGGAGCACGGCGCCGCGATCCGCCAGAGCAAGGTTGCCACCCACTGGTACCGGCGTCACCTCGCCGACGCCGATGGTCGGGGTCACACCCAGGGGGCTCTGTTGAGCCAGCGAGGGCGCGTCAGCCGGCGCCAGGAAGATGAACACAATCATCATCATCCCGAAGAAGAGCAGGGTTCGTAGCGTAGAGTGTTGCATATTGTCACCTCACAGATTGGGATTGAACTGTCAAAGGGCCACCGCAGCCTACGGGCTTACAGCCTACGGGCTACAGCCTACGGGCTACGGTTCAATTCTACTAAGTAGCCCCCAATAAGTACCTTTGATAGAGCTGGGCGAGGTCTCCCCATAGAGCTGGGCGAGGTCTCCCCATAGAGCTGGGCGAGGTCTCCCGACCGATGCCCCTACCGTCTCGGTCGGGAGACCTTCGACGAGCACAAAGGACCTTCGCGGGGGCCGCTTAGTTCATTTAGTTTACTAGACGCACGGTGGTTATGGGGGTAACGTGGGAGGCGTCCCTGAACCGCCGATGCCTGGTGAACGCGGAGAAATCGCCGGTGGTCGCTGGTGAACGGCTCCGGCACACGTGGATCTCCCCGAGTAAGCGTTCAGCTACCCTTGCGAAGGTTGAGAATAGCCTTGGCAAGAGGCTGATTTTCGACTGGTGAAGGGCCTTTCAACCCGAATGCGATTGGCAAACCTTCGCAAGGGTCCCCACTGCCTGAACGGTTACCTCCCCGAGACACTGGTCAGTTCCAGGCCCGAGTGATCAGCATGAAGTCTCTGATGTCGATGAATCCGTTGCCGTCTTGATCGTAGTTACCGGGTACATCTGGATCCGTTGTCGATCTGCGCCAGAAAGGTTCTAGAGTGGTCAGATCGCCGACGTCCACGTGGCCGTCGTTGTTGGTGTCCGGCAAGCTGCCCGCGATGCCGGTGTCCAGCGCCGGATCGCCCAGCAGGGCGAACGTGTGAATCAGGTCCCAGTCCCATTCGTAGGGGTATTCGCTGAGATATTGAGCCTTGCTCATGCCGATGGCCGGGCCCAGCCGGCGCACCCCGTTCTTGAACAGGGCATCGTAGAAACTGCGATTGAGCACATCGTGCCGGGTTTCGACCCCCAAACCCGTCGCGGACCAACTGGCGATGGCGCCCTTGTTCGCTGCTCGCACCAAGCTCTCTGCGACAGCGTCCTGGACAGCGTCGTGGAACGAGCCTTCCAGGCACGTCATACCCAGCATGATGGGGTATTCATCTTCGTTGGACAAGCCAGCTACATCCGTATTGGTAAGGAGTCCTTCGTCCGCCCATTCCGCGATACCGCTGTNGCCCCGGTAGTTGACGAAGCGCTGACCCTGGTTGATGGCGTCGATGACGGCCGCTCTTGCTGAGCCAGGCGTCTCGTGACTGTTCAGACCGAGATAGACCTTTGTGAGTGTGTAGTCGTAGGGGATGGCAGCGTTCGCGAGCTCATCTGAACTAGTGGGGAAGTCGCCGGCGCCGTCTGCGTCGTCGGCCGCCAGAAGTATCTTCTTCGGTGGGCGCGCCGTTCCCGCTTCGTAAGCCACAATCTTGTCGACCATGGCATTGGCCTGCGTGAGTGAGTTCGCCGGCAGCCGGCCGACGAAGAGGTCTGGCACGATGTCGGAACCCTCGACGGCTGCGTAGTAGTTCTCGTCGGCTGTTTCCCCCATCCAAGGGTCAACCATGGCTAGGTAGGGGGGGATGTAGTTCTTGCGGCCTTTCTCCAGGTAGTTGTGGAAGTCGTAGGTCCCATCTCCCAACAGTACGACATATTGGGGCCGCGGCGACCAGTTGTCGTAGGCATAGGCCAAGAAGTCGTGAATGGCTTCTGGGTCCAGTACGCCGTTGCCGAACTGATTGTAGACATCGTCTACCTGCACGACTCGAGGGGTGAAGTGGGTGGCACGGTAGTTCTTCAGCCGGTCGGCGGCAATCGCGAAATCCGGATGAGTGATGATGACGTAGTCCGCACCGCCGCCGGCAGGCGCTCTCAAGTCGACGGAGGCATCAGCTCGCAGGATGCTGTCAGGCGCCTGGGCGCTCGCGGCGATGAACCTCTGTGCTGACGCTGTCGTGTCCTGGAAGCGCGCGACGTAGCCCAGCGTGTTGCCTTCATACGACGTCTTGGTTCCGGCGAGGCGCACCGGATTCTGTGGGTCTGTGATGTCGTAGACAGTCACGGCTGGGGTGTCGAAACCGGTGATTTGATACGCGGAATAGCCGGCTGAACGATTGAAGATAAGTTGGTTGGCAGATGCTTCGAAGGAGCGGCGATAGTCTATCTCGAACCAATCGACCAGAATAGAATCGGCAGACGTCCCGGGTGCTAGGTGGAGCTGTATTCCAATCTCGTTCTGTCCCGCGTTCAGATTCAGTGGCGCTCCATTGCCTTCGATAATCTCCCCCACCCTGCCGTCCCAGGAGCTGTAGCGGATAAAGGTCCCGTTCAGGTACACATACACCAAGTGATCGGGATTAACCTGTGGGTCACTGGCGAAGCCAACCACTCTGGCCCGAACCACAACGTCGTAGTCGTTCAGGGTTCGGCCGGGCGTCGAGATAGAGAATTCCTGCTTTAGTGACGAGGCCGAGCCTGTGTGGGTGAGGCGTGGTTCATAGAACCAGTGAGGGTCAGGCTCGCCTTCGGTGGGAGAATTTGACCAGTACAGTTTGTTCTGTTCGGCGTGGACCGTCGTGGGGAAGTCCGGGGCAGGTGTTCCTGACCCGGACGTGGCGCTGCGAGTGTCCATGCGTTTGCCGGCTTCCCGCCCGGCCACTAACCAGTACACGCGCGTATCGGTGTATTTCTGCTCGCTTGGATCGGGCCCGCGTCCGTAG
>JAANWY010000144.1 GCA_018263655.1 Anaerolineales bacterium
TTCGCACAAGCCGCACCCCCTTCGGCTGGGCTCAGGACGTCGCTCAGGATGCTCCATAGGTTACCCTCTGAACGCTTACTTGTTCCGTTCACGTGTCCCTTCAGGTGGTCGGGACGCTATCCGTTTATCTCCAGGAGTTGCCGGCCATCGATCAGTCTGATGGGTTTGCCGGCCGCCCATTCCTGCGCCGGCCGCGAGAAGCCCCCCGTGCTTATCAAGTACGCGCGACTGGCGCCCGCGTGCATCATGGCGCCGTAGAGATCGCGCACGACGGGCTCGCCCACGTGTTTCTTGTAGCGCTTGACCTGTGCGACAGCCGGCGCGCCTTCCGGGGTGATGATCTGCAAATCGACGCCGTGGTCGGCTGAGAATCGGATGTCCCAGACTCTGAACCCTTGGTCTCGGAAGGTCTGCGCCACAAACGCTTCAAAGTCATCCGGCGCCATCCCTTGCAGATCGGCCAGTGATGCGGCGAGGATGCGCTCTTGGGCCGCCTGCCGCTTGCCGAGCCACCAGAGATGGACGACGCCAGCCCAGCCGGCGAGGACGGCGAGCCCGTGGAGTAGAACGAGCGCGATCAGCCACGCTGGGGCATTGAACAGCCAGCGTAAACCTTGGAGTACGTCACCGCGTGCTGCTAGAATGGCGAACGCCGGCATGTAGATGGCGATCCACGCCATCGTCAAGCGGTTGAGCAACCGGCGCAGACTGCGCCGATACGGAATCTTCTGGAGCACGCTCATCGGAACGAGCGGGTGGTTCTGCGCGCGACGCGGAGGGCTGCCGCGCCGCGCTCCTCAATGCGCCAAAGGTTGGTGGGCCGATTCCGTGTGCTGATCGTCAACTGGGCAGGGGGTGTGCAGAGCATGGGATTCAGGCATTGCGTAATGACGTGTCTGGTACGAAATCTGCCGGCCACTGGCAGCGATCGATGTCGGCGCTGTGCCAGCGGCCGGTGTCCAGCCCGTGAGTCTGGCGTAGATCGGTCCACCAGAGGACCGCGCCGCTGAGCACGGCATCGGTTAGGTCGGCATCGGTCAGATCCGCTCCAATGAGAACCGCCTGGCTCAAGTCGCAGCCGGCTAGGGACGCGCGGTGCAGCGTGGCGCCCTGGAGATGCGTGCCGGTCAGGTTCCCTCCGTGCAAATCGGCATCAGCGAGGTTGCAATCAGTCAGCCAGGCACGATGCAGCTTCGCTCTGGACAGGTCGGCTTTCTCCAGTCGTGCCTCAGTCAGAAACGCTTGGGAGAGATTCGCCTCTACGATGTTTGCCTCACGGAGAAAGGCCTGGCGCAGGCTCGTGCCGATCAGAGTTGCCGCGGTGAGGTTGGCGCCGCTCAGATTTGCCAGGTCGAGCTGGCTGCCGGTCAGGTCAGCGCCGGCCAAGTCAAGGTCCGACAGGTCAGCTCCCTTGAGGTTCAGGCTACGCAGCGGCGTTTGCCGGCCGCGCTCGGCCCAGTGGCGCGCGCGATGCAGATGGTGTTGGTCGTACTCGACTTTGGCAGTAGGCATTGGTTTGACTTGAACAAACGGGCAGATGGTCGACCCTCATTATAGCCAGATGTCGACGTAATGTCAATGACAAATGAGACGGAGCAACAATTCGAGATTTGGCACGAATCTGCGTGCTGGTCGACCAAGAATCACACTTCGATACGGCTGACGCCTACTCAGCATGATTCTTGGTCGACCAGCACACTTCGATACGGCTGACGCCTACTCAGCATGATTCTTGGTCGACCAGCACACCTCGATACGGCTGACGCCTACTCAGCATGATTCTTGGTCGACCAGCACACCTCGATACGCCTTCTTCGAGTGGCTACCCCTCGTCGGGCTCGGGACGTCGCTCGGCATGCTGACCGCCAAATCTCGAATTGCTGGATGAGCCGAGCCGGCTTGGTTTAGGGGCGATGTTACACTATCATTGATTGTGAGATTGATTGTGCGATTAGAAACCAATCGATTGGAAAACGTAGACAAGGAGATCGGAGATGGCCGGCAAGCGACAGACGGAAGTTCAGGAGTACAAGTACACAAATCGACTCATTGACGAAACGAGCCCATATCTGCTGCAACACGCCCACAATCCAGTGGGCTGGTATCCGTGGGGGGAGGAGGCGCTACAGAAGGCTCGGGAAGAGGACAGGCCTGTGCTGCTGAGCATCGGCTACTCGGCGTGTCACTGGTGCCACGTGATGGCGCACGAGTCTTTCGAAGACGAAAAGATCGCCGAGATCATGAACGACAACTTCGTCAACATCAAAGTGGACCGTGAGGAACGGCCGGACTTGGATGCGATTTACATGGAAGCTGTGCAGGCCATGACGGGGCGTGGCGGCTGGCCGATGACGGTGTTCCTCACACCGGAAGGTGAGCCTTTCTATGGCGGCACGTATTGGCCGCCAGAGCCCCGCCACGGGTTGCCGGGTTTCCCACAGGTGCTACGGGGCGTTGCGGAAGCCTATCATGAACGGCGCGAGGAGATTACGGACGTTGCCGACAGGCTGACGGAGCGGTTGCAGGCGTCTCAGAATATGGAGGCCAGCGCGGGCCCACTGAATGACGATCTGCTGGAGGCCGCGTATCGCCAATTGCGCGGCAACTACGATCAGCGCCACGGTGGCTTCGGGCAGGCGCCCAAATTCCCGCAGGCGATGGCGCTGGACTTCTTGCTGCATCACTGGTACCGTACGGAGAACCCCATCGCGCTCAAAATGGTGGAGCAGACCCTCAAGCACATGGCGCGCGGCGGGATGTACGATCAGATCGGCGGCGGATTTCACCGCTACTCCGTCGACGCCCAGTGGCTGGTGCCGCACTTCGAGAAGATGCTGTACGACAACGCGCTGCTTCCGCGCGTCTACTTGAGCGCGCATCAGGCGACGGGCGATTCGTTCTACCGCCGCATCGTCGAGGAGACGCTGGGCTACGTCCGTCGCGAGATGCGTGACGAAGGCGGCGGTTTCTACTCGGCGCAGGATGCGGACAGCGAAGGTGAGGAGGGCAAGTTTTTCGTCTGGACGCCGGCCGAAATCCGCGATGTGTTGGGCGATGACGCCGACGTCATCATGGACTACTACGACGTCACTGAGCAGGGCAACCCTTCGACAGGCTCAGGACAGGGCTTCGAAGGCAGAAACATCCTACACCGACCGCGTGATGCTGACGTGGTGGCCTACAAGCATGATCTGTCGGAAGACGAGCTGGCTGAGATTGTGGAACGGAGCCGGCAGAAGCTGTTCGAGGCGCGGAAGAGCCGCGTCCGTCCCGCTACAGACACCAAAGTCCTAACCTCGTGGAACGGCTTGATGATCACCGCCTTTGCTGAGGCCGCACGGGTGCTGGACCGCGACGACTATCGCCAGACTGCGGTCGACGCGGCCGAGTTCTTGCTGTCGACGCTGCGGCGAGATGCCCGCACTGAGCGTAGTCGAAGTGATGGCCGGCTGCTCCATACCTATCGCGACGGTCGAGCCAAGCAAGTGGGTTTCCTGGAAGACTACGCTTTCCTCATCGATGGTCTGCTGGCCTTGTATGAAACCACGTTCGAGCTGCGCTGGCTCCAGACGGCGGCCGAATTGGCCGACGAGATGCTGGAACTTTTCTGGGATGATGATAACGGGGGCTTCTTCACCACCGGCGACGATCAGGAGCAGCTTGTCTCGCGGCCCAAGAATCTCACCGAGAGTTCGACGCCTTCGGGGAACGCCGTGGCGGCACACGCCCTGCAGCGGCTGGCGGTCCTGACAGCTCATCCGGACTATCAGCGTCGCGCTCTCGACACACTCCGGCTGGTCCGCGACATCATTGAGCAGCACCCCAGCGCGGTGGGCCGCATGCTGGTCGCGTTGGATTTCTATCTGGCTCGGCCGCCGGAAATCGCCGTTGTGGGGGAGGCCGGCGCGGAGGACACGGCGGCGCTGTTGGAGGTGGTGAACACTCGCTACTTGCCGAGCAAAATTTTGGCACTGCGAACCCTGGAGGCCGGCGAGGAAATCGAGGATCTGATTCCGTTGCTGGAAGGCAAAGCCATGGTTGATGGTCGGGCCACGGCATACGTGTGTCGAAACTATGCTTGCCGGCAACCGGTCACTGAACCAGTGGCTCTGGCAGCGCAGCTTGGGACGCGGTAGGCCGGCTACTCGACTTCGCGTGGTTCCAGCACTAGCCTGATTCCATCCAGAATGTCGTGCACGCGCCTGGCCGAAAGCGTCCCGATCCTTTCAGCAAAGCTATTCCCTTTTGACCAAAATTTGACAGAAATGCAAGCTGCAAACATTGACAAATCTAACTAAACCTGATACAATATTGTTTGTGATTACCCAGGCTACTACCTTCGCAGTTGGAAAGTGCAGAAAACAGGGTCGATGGGCGACCGCCCATCGACCCTGTTTTCTGCACTTTCTTGACGCAGGTGCTGCGTCCTAAATAGCCACCCGGTTCCATAATACGATTGCGTCAATACGATTACGTCAATACGATTACGTCAATACGATTACGTCAATACGATTACGTCGCGCGTCAGCGGATATGACGACACCCCAGGGAGTTAACCGTATGCACTTGATCTGTGTCGGACTCAGTCACCATACAGCAACGGTCGAGCTACGAGAGCGACTAGCCCTTAGCGGGGGCAAGCTCCGAGCCGGCCTGATGCATCTCAGACCGGCCGATGCAGATCCACCACTTGATATCCACGAAGCCGTTGTCCTCAACACTTGCAATCGCCTGGAGGTCTACGGCCTCGCCCAAGATGCTGAGGCCGGCATCGGCCGGATTTCAGAGTTTCTGTCCGAATTTCATGGTGTCCCGACGTCAAGTTTCGCCCCTCATCTGTACACCTACCGCGATGAGGAGGTTGCACACCACCTATTTCGAGTCGCTGCCGGCCTCGACTCGATGATTGTGGGTGAGTCTGAGGTCCTGGGGCAAGTGCGCGAAGCGCACGAAGTCGCCCGCGGGCACGGAGCCGCCGGCCAGGTCACGACCAAGCTCTTCGATGATGCGGTGCGAGCCGGCCGGCGGGTGCGCCACGAGACAGTCATCAACGAACGGCCGGCCTCGGTACCGTCAGCGGCAGTGCGGTTGGCGCGCGAGCTACACGGATCGCTGACAGGCGCAAACGTGCTGGTGGTGGGCGCCGGCGAGATGGGCGCCTTGACGGCCAAGGCTTTGATGAATCGGGGGGCAGACGGCATCATCGTCTCTAATCGATCGTACCCGCGAGCTGTGCAACTGTCCAACGAATGGGATGGCTGCGCTGTGACCTTCGACCGGCTCACGGAAGCCCTGGCGGAAGTTGATATCGTCATCAGCGCGACCGGTGCACCGCACCCCGTGATCATGGACGACATGGTCAGCGAGGCAATGACGCAGCGCCGGCATCGCCCGCTGCTCATCATCGACATCGCCGTGCCTCGGGATGTGGAGCCGGACGTGGCGGAGATTGCCGGCGTCACACTGCACGATATCGACGATCTGACGTGTCGCGTGGACCATAATCTGGAACAACGCCGCGCCGAAGTCCCAGAGGCGGAAGCAATTGTGGCCGGTGAAGCCGACTGCTTCATGGCCTGGTTCAACGCGCTGGACGTCGTGCCGACGATTGTGGACCTGCGCCAGCAAGCCGAGGCCGTCCGCGAGGCCGAAGTCGACCGCGCGCTGCGGCAACTGCGCGATCTATCTGAGGAAGAGCAAGAGGTCGTCGAAATTCTCTCGAAACGAATTATCAACAAGCTGCTCCACGAACCCACCGTTCGACTGAAGCACCACGCGAACGGCCACAGCGGTTTCTACTATACAGAGACGCTGCGCGAGCTGTTCGCTCTCGACGAGGCAATTTGAGCTAGCTTGCGCAAGCAATCTTATCGTCGACTAGCAACGCGAAACATACGAAATGATTGACGCTCAAACCATGCCCGTAATCGTTGGCACGCGTGGCAGCAAACTGGCACGTACACAGACCGATCTTGTCGTATCGGCCCTGCGCAGCCAATGGCCCGACATCGAGATCCAGACCAAGATCATCAAAACCGAAGGCGATCGCAAGCTGGACGTCTCCACCGTCAAGCTCAGCAAGGGCGCTTTCGTCAAAGAGATCGAGGTTGCGCTGCTGAACGGCGAAATCGATTTGGCCATTCACTCTTGCAAGGACCTCCCTACCGATCCCGTGCCTGGGTTGACGCTGGCCGCCTTCCCTCAACGTGCGGACCCGCGCGACACGCTCGTCTCGCGCGAAGGCCGGCATCTGACAGAGCTACAACCCGGCGCTATCATTGGCACGGGCAGCAGCCGGCGCAAGGCCCAGCTGTTGATTCGGCGCCCGGACCTGCAGGTCGAAGACATCCGAGGAAACGTCGAAACTCGGCTGCGCAAGATGCGCGAGGGTCAATACGACGCCGTGGTGCTCGCCGCCGCCGGCCTCGACCGCATGGGGTGGCTCGACCAGGCGGCGGCGATTTTCGAGCCTAAGGTGATGCTGCCGGCGCCGGCTCAAGGCGCCCTGGCGATTCAAGCGCGGGAGGACGACGAGACGACGCTCGCACGCCTCGACCCCTTGAACGACGCGGCGACGCACGCTGCCGTCACTGCCGAACGCGCCTTTCTGCGCGCGCTGGGCGGCGGATGCCGCGTGCCCATCGCGGCCTTCGCACGAATCGACGGGGGCTGGCTCACGTTGCACGGCCTGGTGGCAGACGAAGATGGGTCAGAACACGTACGCGGTGATTTGGACGGCGCAATCGAAGAAGCCGCCGAAGTCGGCGGGGAATTAGCGAAGCAATTGTTGGCAGAAGGCGCTGATGAACTGTTGGAAGACGTGTCAGCCGCAGCGCGGGCCGGCTGGTGAGGCTACGAATGAATTCGCAGCCTGTTACGAAAAACGCGTTGAAACGCGTTACACACCCCGATGGAATCCGTTTTAACGGATTTTGCATTAGCAGACGTCGAATTCATTCGATGGCTCACCAGCCGGCCCGCGCGCCCAGGAGCGACGCATGACGGACCAACCCCTCGCCGGCAAG
>JAANWY010000145.1 GCA_018263655.1 Anaerolineales bacterium
ACCATCCACAGCCCGACGGCGACGAACGAGACTCATTGTGAGAGGCTCCTCGGTAACATTATCATTTGAATGAACCATCGGGCTTTAGTAACATTATCATTTGACTTGACACTTAGCGACAACGGGGCAACAGCGCATCCGCAGCCAAGTTTCAAGCCTTGTTCGGCACGGACACCGTTCCCCACGGCGACACCCTCAACTCTAATCAACAGATTTCGATTTTGCATCGACGAGGACACCCATGCTAACATTGGCCCCATGAATAAGCTACTCATCGCCACCCATAATCCAGGCAAACTCGTCGAGTATCGCGAACTCCTCGCCGGCCTACCCATTGAGCTAACGTCGCCGGCCGCAGAGGGCCTCGACCTCGAAGTCGAGGAAACGGGGGATAGCTTTGAAGAGAATGCCGTCTTGAAGGCCCGGGCCTTCAAGACGGCCAGCGGTCTGCCGGCTCTGGCTGACGACTCCGGCCTGGAGGTCATGGCGCTCGACGACGCGCCGGGGATTCACAGTTCGCGCTACGCCGGCCCGAACGCCAACGACGAAGAGCGCTACCGTAAGTTGCTGAAGAACCTCGAGGGCGTGCCGTGGGCGCGCCGGCACGCACGCTTTCGCTGCGTGATTGCCATTGCCACGCCACAGGGAGCACCCCAGACGGTGGAAGGCCAAGTTACGGGCCGCATCGCCTTCGAGCCACGCGGGGAACACGGCTTCGGCTACGATCCTGTCTTCTACCTACCCCGTCACGACAAGACCATGGCCGAACTCCCCGAGGAGATCAAAAATCAGATCAGCCACCGCGCCGATGCAGCCCGAAAGGCCATCCCCGTCCTCCAGCGCATGCTGAATAATGGTGGTCGAGAACCCTTTGGCAATCGAAGCTGTCGCGGCTTAAGTGGGTGGCCTGCCGAGCACCACTAGTTCGAGGGAGCGCTCTCTGACAGACTGCCCGCAGCGCCGAACAAGTCCCGAACAAGTGCACCGACCTTTTCACGATCCCAGTTCAGCACCTGCCACCCCTTGTCTGTCGTCATATTGTCGGTCATCGACTCATCAATCACACCGTGACGGATGTTATCAGGGTTAATCTGTATGCCCAAGCGCGCCAATTTCATCGCGTCGATCAAGGACAAGTCCGTCTGGATGGCTTCATCTTTACTGGCCCAGAGCTCCGGCAAGCGCGGAATCACCCGAATGCTGGTCGCCTTCTCATAGATAGCGAAAAGCACCTGCTGCTGACGCCGGGCGCGATCGAAGTCGCTGGTATAGTGGCGCGAGCGAGCGTACTCCAGGGCCTGGTCGCCGTCCATGTGGTACTGGCCTTCATCAAACTGAACTGTCTGGTAACGGCAATCGTCGGTGGGGTAGTGATCGTCCCAGATCGGTTCCTGCACCTCGATGTCAATGCCGCCGAGGGCATCAACTACCTGTCGAAACCCGTTGAAGTTAATGCGGATGTAGTGGTGTACGGCAACGGCGAAGTTGTTCTGGATGGTGTGCTTGGCGAGAGCCGGCCCGCCGCCGGGGTAGTCGTAGGCATCGCCGAAGAAGTGGGCCGCATTGAGCCGATTCGGACCGACGGTCGGGATTTCGACCCAGAGATCGCGCGGAAAGGAGAGCAGCGATGCTGTCTTCATCCTCGGGTCGAGGCTGGCCAGGATCATGGTATCGGTTCGCCAAGCACCTCCGGTGTCTTCACACGCCCGTTGATCGACTCCGAGAAGCAGGATGTTCACCCGGCCTTGGTCCCAGGTGGGTACGGGTGTCTCCTTGGGAGCCGGCGCGCTGTCTCCGGGTTGTGGCGCATCGTTGTGACGCTGTCGAGGTATTACGTTGGAGAATTTCTCCTGTACTGCCGGCAGAGACTGTTTTTGTACCAAGGCGCGCATTGTGCCCGAGAACAGGTACCCGAAGTAGAGCCCGCCGGCCACATATGCCAGGAACAACAGAGCTAAGAAGGCTTTGCGCCAGAAGGAAGAGGACTGCTCTCGCTGTCTGTTATAGCTCATACCAGAGTTCTGATATCTCATAGTCTGTCAGTAACTGAATTATACCACATGCATTTGGCGTACAACAAGGAACCGCTGCAGCGACTAGACACTTTAAGATAACGTGCGTAGGCGGACGTTTTGCTACATGATGGCCTATCGCCTGCATGGCCTATCGCCTGCATGGCCTATCGCCTGCATGGCCTATCGCCTGCATGGCCTATCGCCTGCATGGCCTATCGCCTGCATGGCCTATCGCCTGCAACAAGTTGCAGCGTCCAGGCGACGTCCTGAGCCTGTCGAAGGGACGCTCGAACTTGTTCGAGATCGCGATTGTTTGACTTTTGCCGGCATGCCCGCTATAGTTCTGTCTTGGCCCATTCGGGGCCGAGGAGGAGTCATTCATGAGTGAGCTTGGCCAAGTACTGCGGGAAGCTCGAGAGTCAAAGGGCATCTCGCTGGTCGAAGCTGAAGAAGCAACACGAATCCGACACACATATATACAGGCACTGGAGGAAGACAATTACGAGGTTCTGCCGCCGGGCGTCTACGTCCGCGGCATCCTCCGCAACTATGCAACCTTCCTCGACCTGGATCCCGAGCAGACACTCGCCGCCTATCAGGATGGCTCCCGCTCGTCGCGGGAGCCGGCCGAGCCTCGCATCATCTCTGAGCCGCTAGCTCCGGACCCACTCATCAACTGGGAGATCATCGCTGGTGTCGTGATGCTCGTTGCCCTCCTCGCTGTCCTGGCTCTGGTCTATCGTCAATATATCGCCCCCATAGCTGGCCAGCCGGCTGGGACACCGCCCGTGGCAACAGGTGTATCTGACGCCGCGAGCAGCGGAACACCGGCGATAGCGGCAGTGGTCGATCAAGACACGCCAACAGTTACGCCGACGCTCACGGCCACGCCTACACCTACGCCCCAGCCACCAACACCGACCGTCACACAAACCCCGCCGGCCACGGCCACTCCGGCGCCAGCGTCCGTGAGTGAGCACCAATTGACGCTCACACTCACTGTCACCGCACGCTCGTGGACCCGCGTCGTGCGGGACGGCGAAGAAGCTTATGTGGGTATCCTCGAACCTGGTGAAGAACGGACGTGGGAGGCCCAGAGCCAGATCGACCTGCGTACGGGCAATGCCGGCGGGCTGATCGCCGCGCTCAATGGCGAGGAAGTCGGCCCCTTGGGACAGTCTGGCCAGGTGCTGGACTATTTCTGGCGCCTTTCCGCTACGGGTGAAGTGGTCACAGTTACCCCAACACCGTAGCGTAAGTTGAGGCCGAGTACAACTCGATCTACTGAGACTCGGTAAATCGCAATCTAGGTTCGTAGTCAGCCACGGAGGCGAAGCCGGAGTGGCGTCCTGGCGTCCTACGGTACCACGACGGCACTCCACTGCGTTCCGGACGGATGCGCGCATCCGCGCTCACTACGAACGGGCTTTGCGATTTACCGAGTCTCGTCATTGTACTTGTCGTTGTAAGTATTGGTTGTAGACGATATGCGATACTTCCTTCTGACCCTCGGCTGTCCGAAGAACGTTGTGGACTCGGAGGGCATGTTCCAACTGCTCGGGCAGGCCGGCTACACCCCGATCGAACACCCCGAAGACGCCGACGTACTCATTGTCAACACATGTGGCTTCATCGGCCCAGCCAAAGACGAATCCATCAGTGCGATGCAGGAATTGGGCCAGGTCAAGCGCAGTGACCAACTCCTCATCGCGGCCGGCTGCCTCGTCCAGAGAGATAACGGAGCACTCACGCGCGATGTTCCCCAGGTCGATGCTGTGCTCAGCACACGCCGCTGGTACGAAATTGTCGATCTCATCGGACGCCTGCGCAACAAGACCTACGGCGACATCCCCGACGCCGGCTGGACCAACCCCATCGACGTCTCACTCCCCCGCCGAGCCGTGGGCGCGAGCGCGTATCTGAAAATTGCGGACGGCTGCAGTGCGCCGTGTACGTTCTGCACCATTCCAGACATCAAAGGCTCCTGGCACAGCAAGCCGGTCGAGCAGATCGTGTGCGAAGCTCGTGAGCTCATCGAGCAAGGGGTGCAGGAGATCATCCTCATTGCTCAGGACACGACGGCTTACGGCTACGATCGCGGCGAGCGTGATGCCCTGGCGCCCCTCATCGATCGGATCCTCGAAGAGGTTCCCGAGCTGCCTTGGCTACGCTTGATGTACGCCTATCCGGGCCGTGTGACGCCTCGATTGGTCGAGACCATGGCGCAGCACCGGCAAGTGTGTAACTACATCGACATCCCGCTCCAGCACGGTCACTCCGACGTGTTGGCCCGGATGAAGCGTCCCAGTGCCCGGGTAGCGCGGAGCAATATCCGCCGGCTGCGCGAAGCTATGCCCGATATCGCCATCCGTACCGGTTTCATTGTCGGGTTTCCGGGCGAAACAGACGAGGAGTTCGAGGGGCTGTTGAATTTCGTCGCGGAAATGCGGTTCGACAAAGTCGGTGTGTTCACGTATTGTCGAGAGAAGGATACGCCGGCCGGCACCATGTCGGATCAAGTGCCGGAAGACATCAAAGAAGAACGTCGCGCCCGTCTGATGGAGCTACAGCAGGAAATATCACTGCAGAGGAATCGTGAATTCGTCGATCAGGAGCTGAAAGTGCTCATTGAGGGCGCCGGCGATGGCATCAGCGTCGGCCGCACCTACCGCGATGCTCCCGAGGTCGATGGTCTCGTGATCGTCCAGGACGAGTGGCCCACGAACGTCATGCTGTCCGCGCGGATGACGGGCGCGATGGCGTACGATCTCCTTGGGGAGATTGTAGCGGAAGACGGAAGTTAGAGAAAAAGCGGTGTAAGCGTTCAGGGGGCAACCCATGGAGCATCCCTTCGACAGGCCCTTCGACAGGCTCAGGACGCCGCTCAGGGCGCCGCCTGAGTAGACCGAGGCGAAGCCGAGGTCGTATCGAAGGGTGCGGGGTTGCGACGGTTCTTCGAACAAGCCGCACCCCCTTCGATGAACTCAGGACGTCGCTTCGATACGACCTCGCCTCCGTTTCTAATCGCTCTAGACGTTGCGAGACCAATGATGCCAGCACTCCCCCATCAGTCAAAACTCAACCACTACCTTCTATTTCTACGAAGAGCTCAACTGGTCGACTGTCCGGTTCGGCGTCGTGGTCGGCGTCTACGGACTGGCTATGGTGATCGGCCAGGCCGGGTTGGGCCAGTCGAGCGATAG